>NZ_JAAKZW010000300.1 GCF_011044995.1 Streptomyces mesophilus
TCGCCCCGCCCGGCCTTCGCCCCCGTCCCCCCGGATCAGGGACAACAGGCAGCCGGACGCACCGGACGCGTACCGGACGCGTACCGCTTGACGCTGGCGGAGGAACTGCACTTCGGCCGGACCGCCCAACGCCTGCGGCTCTCGCCGGCGGCGGTCAGCCAGTCCATCGCCAAGCAGGAGCGCCGGATCGGCGCCCGGCTCTTCGACCGCAGCAGCCGGCAGGTGCGCCTCACCCCGCTCGGCAGACAGTTCCGCGACGACGTCCGGGCGATCCCCGGCAGTCTGCGCCGGAGCCTGGACCGGGCCGCCCTGACCGCGAGCGGCAAGGTCGCCGTGCTCAGGGTCGGCATGATCGGCGACAACGCGTACGACCTCGGGCCCTATTGGAACGCCTTCCGCTCCCTGCACCCCAGCTGGGAACTGTCGGTCCGCCGCTCCTCGTTCGCCGACCCCTTCGCGCCCCTGCGCCGCGGCGACATCGACGTCCTGATCGCCCGGCTGCCGGTCGAGGAGAGCGACCTCACCGTCGGACCGGTCGTCTGCGCCGAGCCGATGGTGGCGATGATGGCCGCCGGCCACACCCTGGCCGGGGACGGGAAGGTGTCCCTCGAAGTCTTCGGCGACCGCGGCCTGTTCGGCGCCGGTACACCGCTGCCCGAGTACTGGGAGGACGCCTATATGCCGTTCGCCACTCCCTCCGGCCGCCCTGTGGAGCGCCGGCACACGGTCATGGCCTGCGAGGAGGTCCCGGCGATCGTGGCCACCTCCGACGCCATCGACATCACCAGCGCCCACGTCGCCCGCTACGGCGCCCGCCCCGACCTCACCTACCTCCCCGTCTCCGACGCCCCACCGCTGCGCTGGGCCCTGGTCTGGCACACGGAATCCGAGACGGAGCCGGTCCGGGCGCTGGCCCGGGTCGTACGGGATCTGGGGACGTTCAGCGAGTGACCGGTGCCGGCCGGCGCGGAGGTCCGCGGAGCGCACCGGCGCCCGCTGCGGGGGCTCGACCGGCGGGAATTGCGTTGCGGTAGGAGTCCGCCGCCAGCTATACGTCGAGATCATGAACGTCTCCCGTATCCCCGCACTGCCCGACCCCGCGACCGCCGCGGCCGAAGTCACCACCGCGCTCAAGTCCCTTGCCGCGCTGGATTTCACCCTGCCGCAGGACGGCGCGCCCGGAGCTCTGCCCGAGCTCGGCGCCCCGGGGGTCTGGGTGGCGGCGGCCGGTGCGTGCGACCCGGCGGACGGTGTGATCGTGTACGCGCACGGCGGCAGCTTCACCAGCCGTATGCCGGAGCTGATCGCGCTCTACGCGCACCGCCTCTCCTCGGCGGCCGCCCGCCCGGTCTTCGTCTCGCACTACCGGCTGGCCCCGGCCGACCCGTATCCGGCGCCCCTCGACGACGTTCTCGCGGCCTACGAGGGGCTGCTCGCCGCGGGCGTCCCGGCCGGACGCGTCACGCTGCTCGGCGAATCCTCCGGCGGCGCGCTGGTCCTCTCGGCGCTCCTGCGCCTGAAGTCGGCCGGCCGCCCGCTCCCGGCCGGCGCGATCACCATCTCGCCCCTGACGGACTTCACCCTCTCCAGCGCATCGATCGACGCGGCCGGCGAACAGGGCGTGGACCGCGCCCTGTTGACCCGCATCACGGAGCAGTACCTCGCGGGCGCCGCACGCGACGAGGCCCCTCAGTCCCCGTACCACGGAGAACTCTCCGATCTCCCGCCGCTCCTGATGCTGGCCGGCGGCGCGGAGGCCTTCCTCGACGACACGCTCCGCTTCGCCGAGGCGGCATCGGCGGCCGGTACGAAGGTGTCGGTGGACGTGTACGAAGCCCTCACGCACGCGTTCCAGATCACGGCCCTGACCCCGCAAAGCCCCACGGGGGAGCGGTTGTTGACCCGCCTGGCCTCGTGGATCGACGACCGCACGGGCAGCTGATGAGCACGGCCCGCCGCTTCGTCGCCCGCGGCGTCCCCGGCGGCTACCGCATCTGGAACCGCCGCCCGGGCCGCTGGTGGGGCGAGGTCTACGAGACCTGCCCGGACGACCTCCTCGCCGAGCTGAACGGCGCCCGCGACCCGGCGCGGCTGGTGGAACTGCAGCGCAGGTACCGGGCGTTGAAGCGCTGAGCAGGGGGTGGCGGGCCGGCGCCGACGTCCAGCGGGCCGGTGCGGCGCATCCCTGGAGCCGGTGCCGCGCACCCCTGGACACGCCCGCCCGCATCCGGCACGGTCGGGAACCCGAGCGAAGGGGGCCCACCTGTGGCCGATCAGCCCGAATTCCGTGGCAGCGCGCTGGTGGTGCGCGGTACGTCGACGGTGTACGACGTCAGCCAGGGGAGCGCGGACGTACGGAGCGGTACGCGATGCACCGCCCGTACCCGCTTTCAGATCGCGTCGGTGAGCAAGCAGTTCACGGCCGCGGCGGTCATGCTGCTCGTCGAACGCGGCGCGGTCGCGCTGGACGACGACGTGAGCCGCTGGATCGGTGACTGCCCGCCGAGCTGGCGCGGGATCACCGTGCACCACCTGCTGACGCACACCTCGGGCCTGGGTCACTGGGAGGACTTTCCCGAGCTCGACCTGACCGCGTGGATGCCGTCCGACGAGCTCCTGAAGGTGTTCAGGGAGTCCGCGCCGAAATTTCCGCCCGGCTCCGGCTGGTACTACAGCAGTCCCGCGTACGTCCTGCTCGCCCACCTTGTGGAACGTGCGGGCGGCGACCCCTACCGGCAGTTCCTGACCCGGCAGATCTTCGAACCGCTCGGCCTGCACGACACGTTCGCGGGCGCGCCGGGCGATCGGTCCGAGGTGGCGGCGGGGCATGCGGAAGGTGCCGTGACACCGTCGTACGAGCTGGACGTGGTCGCCCTGGGCGCCGGCGACATCTGGTCCACGACCGGCGATCTGCTCCGCTGGGACCAGGCCCTGGCCACGGGCGCATTCCTCGGCGACGCGTCCCGGCGCCTGATGTTCACGCCCCACGCGCCGACCGGCCTCGGGGAGTTGGACGCGTACGGCTACGGCTGGCAGACCGGCAGGATCGCCGGACAGCCGGTGCGCTGCCACAGCGGCGACAACGCCGGCTTCAAGGCCTTCAACGCCTGGTTCCCAGACCTCTCCGCCTACGTGATCGTCCTCACCAACCACGCCGAACCCAACCCAGCCACCCTCACGGCCCACTTGACCCGAGCCCATCTCCTCGGCACCTGACGAACACCGGCCTTCGACCGAGCCGCTCGTCACGCGGCGGAGCGTGCCGGGCGAGACGCGGGTCACCGAGCCGGCAGGTTGTGCCACGCGTGCCCGCATCCCCCGGCGCAGTACAGCGTCCGCCTGCGGGTGTCGGCGATGCTGAAGAGGGCGACGAGCAGGCGGAAGGACTTGGTGAGTTCGTAGGCCGGGAGCGCCTCCATCCCGAAGCGCCACTTCGTGAGCATCACGGCCGGCGTGTGAGTGGGACGGATACCGGAACGCGCGATGCTCTCCGGCACGTCCTCCTCGCATGCACGGGCCTGCCGGCAGAACAACACCAGCGCGTGCAGTGCCTTGCGCCGGTCATCCTCTGCGAGGCCCTCGAACCACGCAACGCCCTCGGCCACCGGCCTGAGACCTTGCGCGAGTTCGTTCAGGATCACCTCATGTTCGTACAACACCGTTGCTCACCCCCATGGTTGAGCCGCACGCCACGCAGACGGCGGCCGGTGCCGAAGCTGGGACTACTGCTGTTCCCACTGCTCCTTGGTGATCTCGTACCGGACGCCTCCGTGCTCGGAGCCCTCGACCGGCTCCATGTCCTCGGGCGTGGGGAGGGTGTCCGCGAGCGTCATCCCGAGCTTCTCCATGATGTGGCGCGAACCGCGGTTCACGGTCATCGTCTCGGCCCAGACCATACGCACACCGAGCTCCGTGAATGCCTTGCCCAGCAAGGCCCGTGAGCCCTCGGTGCCGTAACCCCCGCCCCAAGCCGCCTGCCGCAGCCGGTAGCCGAGCTCGACCTCGTCCAGCGGGCCCTCCGCCGCGGGACGCAGGATGAACCAGCCGATGAACGCGCCGCCATCCTTCTCGTGCGCGGCGAACAGCCCGAGCTCCCCGCCCCACTTCTCGTATCCGGCGAGGATCTTCGGCAGATGCTGCTCGCGGATGACTTCCGGCGCGGTCGGCACGCCACCGCTCAGGTAGCGCATCACCGCCGGATCGCTGTCCAGCTCGATCAGCAACTCCGCGTCATCGGCAGTGAAGCGGCGCAGGGACAGACGCTCGGTCTCAAGGTAGGCATCCACGCGTGGATCATCCCTGAACCGCCCCACCGAGCCCAACGGTTTTTCGGCGACCTCCCCGATGCCGACTTCGGCGGCAGCGGTCCCACCGTGGCTCACCCGTCCGCTTTCGCCATCCCGATCGGGCACGTTGGTCAACCTGGGGCGTCCGCAGAGGCGACAGCCCTCGCCGCGTACACCTCACGCCGTACCGGTTCGAGTACGCCGTCTTCATGCTCGTGATCGGGCACGGTGACCGGCGCCGGTGTCAGGGCGGCCGGTCCGCGCAAGGCGTTCGCCAACTCATCGAGTTGGAGGGCGAGTTCATTGGCCGCGGTGGAGGGCGGCCAGGGCGCTCCGTGCCGCATCCGGATGCGGGCGGCGGTGGTCGCGTCCACGACCCGTTCGACCGCGACGACCAGGGGCCACCACGCGGCTGCCCGAGTCCCCATCGGCGGTGGTTCGGACAGGGCCCGCTGGAACTCGGTGCGTACGTCGGACAGATCGAGGTAGAGCCGCCGTCGCATACGGGCACGAGCGGCCCGGTCCGGGACACCGGGTGCGTCGGGATCGAGGAAGGCGCACTCGAGGTAGCGGGCGGCGTTGCTCACGGCGTCGGCGAGTCTGTCGCCGACGCGGGTGTTCCAGCTCTCCGGCCACAGCAGGTAGCCGGCTACCAGCGCGATGCCGCAACCCATGAGTGTGTCGTACAGGCGCGGGGCGATCAGATGGGTGCCCTGCTGGTTGATGACGTCGGACATCAGCAGGATCACCGGTGTGACGGCCGCGTTCTGGTAGCCGTAACCGCGCGGCGCGAGGCGGGGATGAGGGGCGCGAGCAGCGCCATGGCCACCACGTCCCCCCAGCCGCGCGGCACCTGGGACAGGACAACTGCGGCGACCAGCAGGCCCGCGGCGATGCCGAAAGCGCGCAAAACAGCACGTGAGAAGACCGAGCCGAAGTCGGGCTTCATGACGAAGGTGACAGCGAGCGCCACCCAGTAGGAGCGCGGTACCTCGACGAGGGAGGTCAGGGCCTGGGCGAGGCCGATGCACAGGGCCAGGCGCAGGCCGTAGCGCCAGGAGGCACGCGAGAACAGGACGGCGCGGGTGGCGCGGCGGGCGCGTTCGCGCAGGGCGGCAGGGTGCCCGAGCAGGTCGTCGATGTCCTCGGGACCGGTACCGGAGAGGGTCTCGGTGGCGTGGCGCAGGGCGTTGTCGAGGGCCCGTGCGGCCGGGGTGCCGGGCTCTGGCAGGCGCAAATCGAGCGGCCCGGTGAAGCCCCGGTCGACCGCGTCGGCGAGCGTGTGCACCGCGGCAGGCGCCGAGTCGGGGACGGGGCTCCCCGATCGCATGGCCTGCTGGTGGAGGGCAGGGGCGGCCTCGATGACCGGGACGAGGGCGTTGAGTTGGCCGACCAGGCGCACCAGGTCCGGTCGACGGCCGTGGTCGCGGACGCGGCGGGAGAGCAGTACGTCGTACGCCTGGTTGAGCGACTGGGTCACGCGTCGGCGGGCCGTGCCGTAGGCGTCCGGCCCGAGCGCCGCCGCCTGAAGGAGGTCGGCGGCCGCGCGCTAGGCGTCGGCGACCGTGGCCCGTTCGGGCAGGCCGGCCCGCAGTGGCCAGGCGAGCAGGGAGAGCGCGAGGACGAGGAGACCGCCGAGGCCCATCAGGACGGCACCCGCCCACCAGGGCTCGGGCATCGGAAGGCCTGCCCCCACGACCGTGTTCATCAGCAGCAGCATCCCCGCCGCCGAGGAGACGGCGCCGATCGTGGAGATCATCCCGGAGACGAGAGCGATGACGGTGACCACGGCGACGGCCACCCATCCGTGCCCGTACACGAGCGTGCCCAGCGCGATCCCGACGGAGCTGAACAACTGCGGCACCGCGATGTTGAAGACCCGCATGCGGTACGTCGACGTCGGCGAGTCACCGCTGATGACGCTGGACAGCCCGCCCATCGCGGCGAGCGCCCCGTACGCCGGATAGCCGGTGGCGATACCGACAGCGAGCGGCAATGCCATGCTGACGCTCGCGCGGGCGACGGCCGGCCACGGGGTGCGCGCGGGCTTCGGCTTCAGGGGATCGAGAACGCGAGCCGGCCACCCGGGCGGGGAGGGGCGGGAGCCAGGGCGCAGGCGAGACATACGCCCCAGTATGTGACGGTTGCTGGAGGGGTGCTCGCCACGTGATGAGCGGCAACGCGCAACGACTTTGCCCTAGATGTCAGCAGCTCACCCGTCCGCCTTCGCCACCCCGATCGGGCACGACACACCCGTCCCGCCAATCCCGCAGTACCCGCCCGGGTTCTTGTCCAGGTACTGCTGGTGGTAGCCCTCTGCCGGGTAGAACGGGCGGTCGGGGGCAGGGAGGATTTCGGTGGTGATCGTGCCGTAGCCCGAGCCCGTGAGGACCTTCTGGTAGGCCTCGCGGGACGATTCGGCCGCCTGCGCCTGCGCGTCCGAATGCGTGTGGACGGCCGAGCGGTACTGGGTGCCGACGTCGTTGCCCTGGCGGAAGCCCTGGGTCGGGTTGTGGTTCTCCCAGAAGACCTTGAGGAGGTCGGCGTACGAGACCACCGCCGGGTCGAAGACCACGCGGACGACCTCCGTGTGGCCCGTACGGCCCGAGCAGACCTCGTCGTACGTGGGGTGCGGGGTGTAGCCGCCCTGGTAGCCGACCAGCGTGGTCCAGACCCCCGGGGTCTGCCAGAACTTGCGTTCCGCGCCCCAGAAACAGCCGAGTGCGAAGTCGGCGGTCTCCAGGCCGTCCGGGTACGGGCCGAGCAGCGGGGTGCCGAGGACGGTGTGCTGCCCGGGCACGCTGTACGACGGCTCCGGGCGGCCGCGGAGGGCTTCCTCCGGGGTGGGGAGCTGGGGGATGCGGCCGAAGATCATGTGGTTCCTCCCGTACGGGGCCGGGGCCCTGAGGTCGACGGCACCGTCCGGACGGGCCGCTCTGTCGGTGGAACGTCTGCGCCGGGGGAGGGATTCCGGACGCCCGCCCCCGTCAGCGTTCGGTAAGGATTCCGGTCGGTGCTCCTGTCGGTGCTCCTGTCGGTGACTTCCGTCAGTGCGGCAGCGTCGCCGGATTGCCGCCGTTCGCCTCGTACCCCGCGACCGCCATCGCCCGGAACACCGCGTACGCGGCCGCCGGGTCCTGCGACTGCGTCCATGGCAGGGCGCCCACATGCCCGTCCACGGCGACGATCTGGTGCATCGCCTCGCCCCAGCGCTCGGAGCGTACGAGGAAGAAGACCAGCAGATGGCGGGCGTGCGCGGCCATCGGGTCCTCGGGCCGTGCGGACTGCACGGCGAACTGGGCGCCCTCGATCGCGTGCCGCACCACTTCGCTCTGCCAGAAGCTGTTGACCGTCTGCACCTCGGGGAGGTGGTCGTAGACCGCGAAGAGGGGGAGCGCGGCGAGCAGTGAGCCCTGCGGGGCGCGGGCGGCCGCGGCCTCGGCGAACTCGTAGGACTGCTCGCGCGAACCGTGCCACTTCTCGGTCGAGTAGTGCAGCGCCGCGAGATGCGCGCCCATGTGCTGCGGCGCGCGGTCCAGGATCTTCAGCCACAGCTGGTCGAACTCGGCCCGCTGGTAACCGAGTCCGCGCGCGACGGCGAGCTCGATGATGTACGGAACGGGGTCGCCGGGGGCGAGCAGCGCGGCCTCGGCGCAGGCCGCCTTCGCCTCCTCCAGGATGATCCGGTGCTCGTCGGTGCCGGGCACGGCGGTGCGGAAGGCCTGCTGCACGAGGAACTCGGCGTGCACGGCCGCACCGCCTGCGTCCTTGGGCGCCTCGGCCCGCCAGACCCGCAGCCACTGTCCGCCGGGCGCCTCGCTGACGCCGCCCGGCCGCTGCGCCAGCTCGAGCGAGGCCGCGCCCGCGAAGGCCTGGACGCGCTGCCAGCGCAGCTCGCCCTCCGGCGGGGTGCCGGCGAGCAGCTGTGACGCGGCCTTCCAGCTCTGGGTGCCCTGGACCACGTCGAGGACGTCGAGCAGGTCCTGGTCCGGGCCCGGCATCCGGATGTCCAGCTCCTCCTGCAGGGCGAAGCCGTAGTTCGCCGGGTCCGCGGCGTCGGGGGCGCCGGGCGAGGTCAGGCGGATACCGCCACGGCTGCGGCGCAGGAAGGGGCTCAGTGCGGCGCCGAGCATGAGCAGAGCCATCAGGACCCAGAGAATCTCCATGCGTCCAGGGTTCCATAACGGTGGGGGCAGGTGGCGAGGCGGTCTCGGGTGGGGTGCGGGTGGAGCGCCTGTGGGT
>NZ_JAAKZW010000301.1 GCF_011044995.1 Streptomyces mesophilus
CGGCCGCGCCACCGTCGTGGCCGAGGTCGAAACGTATGAAGAGTGGCTGAGGCCCGTGGCCGGTTGCGCGGACCTCGTGCGGGTTTGTTGTCGGCTGTCGCGCCGTTGGGCTTCCGTTCTCCTATTGCTGTCAGAGATGGGGTGATGGCGTTTCACGGAGCGGGCCATATGCCCCTGTGGCTGCGGGTGTTGGCTTGGCGGGGTCGACGTCACCGTGATTGTGGGTCCCGAGAACAGTTGCCGGCCGTTTTGCGATCTCTGAGAGCAATAGGGGAACGGACGTCCGACGGCGCGGCAGCCGACGACGGCGCCGCGCGAGGTCCGCGCAACCGGCCACGGGCCTCAGCCACTCTTCATACGTTTCGACCTCGGCCACGACGGTGGCGCGGCCGCCGACGTGACGGAAGGGCCTACGGCGCTCGGCGTCCGTAGGCGTAGACGCGAATCCGTCCCGTGGCGCGCCCGGCTGGGCGGGGCACCTCGGGACGGATTCGGTGAGGGAAGGGATACGGGGGCTCAAGTCAAGTTGCACTAGGGGGCGTTGGTCAGGCGGCGGTGAGGGCTGCCTCGATCTTGGCGAGCATTGCCGTCACGCCCGGGGTGGGGCCGCCCTTGAGGGCGTGGACGCCGGAGGCGAGGGCGACGCCGACGGCGGCGCGGAAGTTGTCGGCCTCGGCCGGGCTCTTCTGCTCGAGCAGGGCGACCGCTTCGGCGAGGGCCGGGAAGACCTTGTCGGCGAGTTCGGCGACGGACTTGCCGCTCAGGTCCTTGATCTTCGACTTCTCCGCGAGGGCGTAGCCGATCGGGCCGGTGCCCGAGTACAGAGAGATCGAGCCGTGCGTGGCGACCTTGTGCGGCGAGCCCGACGCGGCGGCCAGCAGGGAGACGGCGCCGTAGGCGGCGGTGCGGAGGGTGGCCTTCTCGTCGGCGGAGAGGGTCAGGGCGGCGGCGGTGGTGGCGACAGACATGGTGGAAGCTCCTTGTTTTTGTTTTCCGTGGCCCCCTCTGGGCCGTGACACCACTATGGCACACGCGTGGCGCCATGGCGAGTCCGATCTGGCGTCTAGTTGGCGTCAGGTGCGGTCTCATGTCCTCTGACCTGGGGATCTCTTCGGAAAAATCTTTGGATCGGTGGCGCCATTGTGGCGCCACCGAGTCGTCGGTACGGGTCAAGGGGTGGTCGCGTACGTCGCCGTGGTGGCGCGGGGCAGGACGGCCCAGGTGCGGGTGCCGCCGCCCGGCTCGGGGGATTCGCCGCATCCCCATGTGCCCTCGCAGCACTTCACGACGCGGGCGAGGAGACGGAGGGCGGTGCGGCGGCGAGCGTCCAGGGCGGCGGCGAGGTGCGGGTGCGCGGGGTGCGGTTCGCCGTCGTAGACCGTGATGCGGAGGGCGTCGGCGCGGTAGCGGAGGGAGAGGTAGATCTGGGCCGCCGGGGTCAACCGGCATGCGGCGGCGGTGAGTTCGCCGACCGCCTGGACCGCGGCGTCGATGAGTTCGGGGAGGTGGTGGGCGGCGAGGATGTGGCGGGTCGCGGCGCGGGCGATGGCCGGGGTGGAGAGCGCGGCGGGGAGGGTCAGGCTGTACGCGAGGCCGTCGGGTTCGGCGCCTGGCTCCACGCCGACAGTTGCGTGCGGGACGAGGGTGAGCGACATGGGGAACTCCCTGATGCGGTGAGGGAATCGGGTCGGCACGGTCGGTCGCGGTGCGCTGCGTGAGGTGGTGGCTTTGTCCCCGCGGACGCCGGCGCCTGGCGGGCAGGGGTGCCTTCCGGATTCACGCCCCACATTCGCGTGACCGATGCGCTACTGACTGTAAGGGCAAAGGTGACCCATGTGTCACCTCTTCGGCGAAACATGGGTCCAGCCGTACACTTCCGCGCATGGCGACCAGGACGTCCCCGACAGAGCGTCAGAAGCGACTAGGGGCTGAGATTCGGAAGTTGCGGGCGGCGGCGGGGCAGTCCATCGAGTTCGCCGCCGGGCTGCTCGGAGTTGACCGCAGCAACATGTCGAGCATGGAGTCCGGCGTCCGCGCGATCAGCCCGGAGCGAGTACGCACCCTGGCCTGTAACTACGCCTGCTCCGACCAGGAGTACGTGGATGCGCTGGCCGATATGGCCGGTTACCGCAAGCGGGGCTGGTGGGAGCGGTACCGGGGCCAACTCCCCGCTGGGTTCATGGACATCGCGGAGATGGAGTGGCACGCGAAGCGGATGCGTAGCGCCAACTTCATCCACATGCCCGGGTTGCTCCAGACCGGCGATCAGGCGCTCGCGATCTTCCGTACGGCCGTGCCCGCGCTCCCCGAGCACGAGGTCGCCCTGCGTGTGGCCTACCGCCTCGAGCGGGCGAAGATACTGACCGACGGAGCCGCGCACGAGTACGTCTCGATCATCCACGAGGCCGCACTGCGCATGCAGTTCGGCGGGCACAAAGTGGTGCACGCCCAGCTGGAGCACCTGCTCGCGATGTCCGAGCGGGAGCAGGTGACACTGCGCGTGATCCCGTTCGCGGCCGGCGAGTTCCCTGGAGCCGGGCAGACGGTGTTCCACCTTGAGGGCCCAGTGCCGACACTGGACACCGTCCAGGTGGACAACGCCCACGGTCCGGAATTCCTGCACATGGAAGCCCAGTTGAACAGGTACCGGGGTCAGCTCGACTGGATGGAGCGCATCGCCCTCTCGCCCGAGGAGTCCCGCGACTTCATCCGCGCCATCGCCAACGAACTCTGAAGGGACGCCGTATGGCTGACATCACGTGGGAAGAGCCGTTCTGCGCGGAAGGCTCCAGCTGCTTCCAGCTGGGAACCGACGCGGACGGCAACGGCTACATCACCCTCGCCGGCGCCGAAGAGACGTATCTGCGCGACAGTCGGGACGCTCTGCGGCAGCTGATCCTCGACATCAAGGCGGGCAAGGCGGACCACCTGCTGTAGCCCCCAGCTGGGGATTGCAGGTTGCTGCAAGGTTCGCCTGCGACTCTCTCCGCATCACTTCACGACGGAGAGGGACTTCATGAACTTCCGCACCAAGCACAGCCGTCTGGCCGCCGCCGCGGTCGGCGCCCTGGCCGCCTGCACCCTGGGAATCAGCGCGACGCCGGCCTCGGCGGCCGCCTCCGACGGATACATCCGCGGCGCAGGTTCGATCTACGACGACTTCGGCGACGAGGGCACCCTGTCCATATCCACGTACGCGAACTCCAACCTGGCCTGCTTCTGGCAGCAGGTCCTCTACGCCGAGGGCGCCCGCGAGTCCGACGAGAGCAACTTCGACCGCAGCGACATCGACGGCAACTTCGGCTCCAACACCAGGTTCGCCACGCGGACGCTCCAGTACCGCTGGGGGCTGGATGCCGATGGCCTGGTCGGCAACGGCACTTTCGGCAAGCTGGACGCGAAGCGGGAGTACACGGACGTCGACGGCGGCACGTGGGTCGGGAAGCTGCAGTACGTCAGCACCATGGACGACGGAGATATCAAAGCCAAGTATCACGGCAAGCTCTACAGCTTCGACATGTACCGGAGCGCGGAAACCGGCCGCTGGTCCTTCCGCGGTCTGGGGGCGGACGAGTTGGATTCGATCATGCAGATCCGCTACACGGGCGAGAATCAGTGCTGATCGCACCTTGCCGGTGACGTTGCCGGTACCAGCAGCACCTTGTTCAGCGGGACCTTGACCGCGTGACCGTCGCGCCACAGGGCCGCCTTGCCCGAAGCGTCGCCCAGCATGAGGTACGGGGACGCCGGGGTGATGGCGGCCCCTTCGCTGGGGAGCTCGGACAGGGAGACCCGCGGCGCGACGCAGACCCAGGACGCGTCGATGCCGTAGTACCCGGACGGTGTGCGCCCGGCCGTGGCCGCCCGCACCGCGGTCACGCCCGCCTCCGCGGCCGGCCTGATCACGAAGTAGAGCGGTCCGGCCGCGAAGGAGACGATGGCGACGAGCGCGGTGACGGCACCGTAGAACCAACGGTCGCGGACCACACGGTGGAAGTGCCGCAGATAGCCCCAGAACGCGGGCGCGACCAGCCAGACGCTCATCGCGGCGACGACCTTCGCCGAGGCGATGGCCTGCCAGTACCGGGGGATGTCGACGTCCTCGCGGTCGAGGCCGAACTCCTCCAGGTAGTAGGTGTGGACGACGCTCCCGAGGCCCGGGAACAGCGCGAGGGCCACGGGCAGTGCCGCGGGGATCAGCCAGGGCACCCAGCTGCGGGTGCGCTGGTTGCGGATCAGAAGCCTGAGGCCGACGGCCACGGCATAGGCGGTGAAGAGCAATTGGAGCCCGGGGGCGCTCCAGTGCCCGGGCGGATCGAAGGACTTGAGGGTGTCCTTCAGCCAGATCGCCGCAGTGAACGGCACCAGGATGGCGAGCACCTTCCACAGGGCCACTCCCCAGTACGCGTAGGCGTGGGCGGCGGCGAGCGTGGCCAGGATGCCCCATACGAACATCAGCGGGACGAACTCGGCGGCGCTGCCGGACATGGCCAGCACCCAGAGCAGCACCCACAGATGACCGAGCCCCATGAGCCGTACACGCAGAGCCTGTCGGCCGAGCCGTCCGACGATGGCCGGCCCCGGTTCGCCGCCGCGCAGCTCCACGCCCGCGGGGGCGGGCCGGGTGCCGGGCAGGGGTCTGCGGGTCAGCGTCATGGCAGCCGCATCGGTGGGAGCGTGCACCTGGCGGCCGGTGTCCAGCCAGCCGAAGTACCTGCGGATGCGTTGCCACCGCACGTCCCAGGGTGCCGAGGGGGCGGCGCCCGGCATGACGTAGGCGTGCCAGGCCTTGGTGCTGATGGGGCGGCGGTCGACCAACTCCGCGGCGAGCACGGTGAGGTCCAGGGAGAGCTCGTCGCCCAGGTACTCCATCTGGATACGGGCGCCGTACGTCGCTCCCAGAGCGGAGCCCAGGAGGCGGACCTCGACGGTGTACTCCACCGTCCTGTCGCCGCGCGCGGCGTGCTGACGGGTGTTGGGTCCGCGCAGGATCTCCCAGCCCTGCGCCCCGCACTCGTCCTCGAAGAGCGTGCGGTCGGTGCGGGTGCCCACGAGGCGCACCAAGGTGACGACGCGCTGGTCGAAGGCGGGCATACGACTCCCCCGGTCGTACGGGAACGGGTGCGGGCCAGGCCTCCGTGGGAGGCCCGGCCCTGAGGTGCTGGTGGTGCGCTAGCTCTGGGAGTCCGCCGACTCGCCGCGCGGGAAGGAGACCTCCACGCGGCGGTTCTTCTTGCGGCCCTCCTCCGAGGAGTTGTCCGCGATCGGGTAGTCCTCGCTGTAGCCGCGGACCTCGAACGTGACGTCCGCGCCGAGGGACTTGGACAGCTCGTTGTGCACGGCGTCGGCGCGCTTCTTCGAGAGCGTCTTGCCGTGGGCGTACGAGCCGAGGTTGTCGGTGAACCCGAAGACCCGGACCTTGGTCGCGCCCTGGGCCTCGATCTCGTCGGCGATGGCCTGGATACGGGACTGGGCGTCGGGGTTGAGCTTGGCGCTGTCCTTACCGAAGAGGACCTCGGCCTGGAGGGCGAACTTGACGTCGGAGTTGGTGTCCTCGCGGCGCTCTTCGCCGCCCAGGTCTTCTACGACGGATTTGATGTCGAGGACGCGGGCGGGGGCGAGGGTGGCCCCTTCCTCCAGCTTCAAGTTCGGTGAGTTCGCGTCCACTTCAGGTGGTGGACTCGTGGTCGTGGACCCTGGTGGCTGGCTCGGAGTCGGGTCGTCAGCGTGGGCTGTTCCCAGGGTGAGCGTGAGCGTGGTCAGCAGGGCGGCTGCTGTGAGAGTGGCCGACTTTCGCATGGGTCACTCGCCCTCGGAGATCTCGATCGAGGCCGGGGGCATGTCGGCGATCTGGAAGTCCACGGTGGTGGCGGACTCGGGTGGGGCGGGGAACTGGGCGAAGAACGTCTTCTCATCGTCGGACATGAAGGCCGGGAACTTGGTGCACAAGCAGCGCCCCTCGGTATCCCGCAGGACCAGATAGCGCTTCTTGCCGGCCTTGTCGACGACCGAGGCACCAGCCATGGAGTGTGCGTTCTTCTGCAACTCCTTCTCGTCACCACGCCAGTTACCGGGGTTCCAGGCCTTTCCGCTTCCGTTCTTCACCTTGCCGGTGACGGTCAGGAAGCCCCCCTGGTCACGCACAGCGGAGTTGACAGTGAGGGTGATGTTGTCCCCGCCTGTCACTTCGGCCAGGACCTTCTCCTCGGCAGGTGCCTCAGGCTCTTCCTTCTCCTTGCTCTGCTTGTCGTCCTTTGCCGGGCTGGACTCCGAGGACGTCTTGTCCTCGCCGCCCTTGTCCTCCCCACCGCAGGCGGACACTCCGAGGATCAAACCACTCGTGATCGCCACTGCAGTCAGTGCCCTGCGGACCTTCATGTGCGCATCCTTCTCTCGTCATTCCGCCAAGTTGACTTCGTAGAGTTCCTTGGCCGTGGGGAGATCACCGGCGTTGAACGTCTTGGGATCTATAACCCACAGGCCACTGCCGTCGCAGAAGAACTCGATGGTCTGTCCGGGAACATTCGCGACCATGTGGCACCGGGGCTCGATCACCGCGGTGGCATTCGCTTTGGCCGTGGTGTCCTCGGTTCCGGGGACCAGTGAGTCCCCCACCGTGTAGTTCGTCTCGATCCGAGCTTCGTAGGCCAGGTTCCCGGCCACGAACGTCGGGTTGACGAACTGCAAGGTCGAGTCGTTCTGCGTGGCGAGTTGTTGAGCTCGGGGGAACCCGCTCGTCGGCGAAGGGACCTTGCCCTCAAGGGGCAGGACCCACGCGCCGGTCGGCAGTCCCGCGATGACCTCAAGCCTTAACTCGTCACGAGCCTGTTGCGCGGCAGCGAGGGCGGCCGCATCCGCAGCGGACTGAGCACCGCTGCGGGCGACCGCCCCTTTGGCGAAGACGAAGAAGACGAACGCAGCAAAGAGGACCATCCCCACTACCCATACGAACAGGGGGATGGTCGCTCCTTTGTCGTCACGCAGACGCGGAAACATCAGCCGCCGGTGATGGTCGCAACGGCCTCGCTGATCGCGCCCGAGATGATGCCGTCCAGGCCGAGACCCATCACCAGGGTCACGATCGAGGCGATCAGAACCAACAGACCCGCGTACTCCACGAACCCCGCGCCCTCGTCGGCCTTCTCGCCCTGCATGCGGGCGACAACGGTGTTCTTCCAGTTGCGGAGTGCCTTCGACATGATGTTCCCCTCCAGATCCGGCCGACCGCGTGCCGGCCGACTCACAAGTTCCGTTCGCGCCGATCCCGGAACCGGCTTCCTCCCGGCCGGTGCCGTTCTCGGCGACATGGGAAACGTACGGGGGAACAGGGGTCTCGTCGCAGGGTCCGTGGGCCCAACTCCGGGCCCAAAGAGGGAGTTGGGCCCTCGTGGGCTTCGTCTTCGCCGAGGTGGTGCGGGAGCCGGTCATCACAGTCCACCCGCTCCCCTGCCGCGTGCCGTGCCCAGCCAGACCGCGATCGCTTCGCTCCTGCTCGTACTGTGCAGCTTTGCGAAGATACGGTTGATGTGGTTCTTGACCGTCTTCTCGCTGATGAAGCAGGTGGCGGCGATCTGCTGGTTGCTCATGCCGGACGCGATGAGATCCATGACCTCCACCTCCCTCGAACTCAGACCGAAGTCGGGCCGCCGGCCGCGGACTTGGGGGGTCGCGTGGAGCCCGGGCGGACTCTGCGGACCGTTCGGGTTCGACTGTGGCACGGACGATTGCATTTGCGAAAGACTTTGCTGTGCGAAGGGCGGTTCCGAGACAGGTGGTCCCGGATCCGCCGGATGCGGGACGTCAGGGTCTCCGTAGGGGCGCGATGCCTGTACAGGTATCCCGGGAACTTTGCTCGTGCCGGTGAAGGGGACGCCCGTCTCGTAGACCCGGCCCAGGCCGTCGGGGAGACCGCCGCCCGCCGTACGGGGATCGGGGGCCTGTCCTCGTACATGGGCGAGGAGGGCGTCCTGGGCGGAGGCCGTGAAGTGGGCGCGGCCGGCCTTGATGTCCCGTACGGCGTCGGCGAGTTGGTCGGCGGTGAACTCGCCATGGACGAGATAGCCGCCCGCGCCCAGGCGCAGGGCTTCCTGGACGATCGCGGACTCGCGGCTGTACGTGAGCATCAGGACCGGGGCGACCTTGACCAGGAAGGGGAGGGCGGAGATGCCGTCGACTCCCGGCATGCGGACGTCCAACAGGACGACGTCCGGGCGGTGTTGCTGTGCGACGGCGAGGGCTTGGCGGCCGTCGGCCGCTTCCGCGACCACCTGGAGGTCTTCGCGGCCGCCGAGGAGTGCCGTCAGTCCGGCCCGTACGACGGGATTGTCGTCCGCGACCACGACCCGCAGCGCGGCCGCGGCGGGACGGGACGCCGGGCCGAAGGGGTCCTCGGGCGGCAGCGGCACCTGCGGCGGGGTGTGCTCGGAGCGGGGGGCCGAGGTGTGCGAGGACGTGTGGGTGGAGACGTGGTGCGAGGACGTGCTCGGGGAGACGGACGGGGGGTTGTAGCCGCTGTGGGGGCGTGCGCC
>NZ_JAAKZW010000302.1 GCF_011044995.1 Streptomyces mesophilus
GCCCCTTCCCGAAACCGGGGCTTCGCCCCGGACCCCGCATCCGACCTCCGGTCGGATCTCCTCAAACGCCGGAGGGGCTTGGAGTGGCCAGATCGGCGAAGACGAGCTCCGCGTTGATCAGGGTGCCGGCGCGGTAGCCGGCGCTTGCCGAGTTGACCACCATCTCGGCCGGGCCCATCGCATTGCCCACGATCCAGATGCCCGGCAGGCCGCTGCGGCCCGCCTCGTCCACGGCGGGGAACGGGCCGAACGGGGTCTGCTTGACCGCGTCCCCCGTCAGGTCGGGCAGCATCTCGGTGCGTGGCACGGGACGTGTCGCGGTGAACAGCACGTCCCGTGCGAAGAATTCACCGCTCGCCAGGCGCACCCCCGTCAACCGGTCGTCCTCCACGACGACTTCGGCCACCTCGCCGGTCACCACCCGTACGCCCGCCGCGGCCAGCTGCTGCCACTGCTCGTCGGGCAGCTCCTCGACCTGGTGCAGGAAGAGCGTCACGTCCTTCGACCACTGGGTCACCAGGAGCGCCTGGTGGGCGCCCATCTCGGGCCGGGCGATCACGCCGAAGGCCTGGTCGCGCACCTCATAGCCATGGCAGTACGGGCAGTGCAGCACATCGCGGCCCCAGCGGCCGGCGAGTCCGGGGATGTCCGGGAGTTCGTCGACCAGGCCGGTGGCGATCACCGCGCGGCGCCCGTGCACCACGGAGCCGTCGGCCAGTCTCACATCGACCTCGCCGTCGGTGTCCGGTTCCACCTTCTCCACCCGCCCGGAGATGATCTCCCCGCCGTACGACTCCACTTCGGACCGCCCGACCGCCAGGAACTCGGCGGGCGGCATGCCGTCGCGGGACAGGTAGCCGTGCATGTGGTCGGCGGGGGCGTTGCGCGGTTCGCCCGCGTCGATCACCAGGACGCTGCGCCGGCTGCGTCCCAGGCCGAGCGCCGCGCTCAGGCCCGCCGTGCCGCCTCCGACGACCACCACGTCGTACGACTTCCGCTGTGCCTCGGTGCTTCGGGTCACGGTGACCACCTCCGCTGCAAGCATCGGACGAGTACGGCAGAATGGGCAAACAATGTTGCCGTAATCGCAAAAGATGGAGGTGGTGGCGGTGGCCGAGCATGAAGATGCCGAGGAGATGGACGCGGTCCTGGCCGAGGTGGGGGCGCGGCTGCGCAGTATCCGCAAGGACCGGGGATCCACCCTGGCCGGGCTCTCCGAGGCGACCGGGATCTCGGTCAGCACGCTGTCGCGGCTCGAGTCCGGTCACCGCAAGCCGAGCCTTGAGCTGCTGCTTCCGATCGCCCGCGCGCACCAGGTCCCGCTCGACGAACTCGTCGGAGCGCCGGAGGTGGGCGACCCGCGAGTGCGCTCGAAGCCGATCATCCGCCACAACCGTACGCATCTGTCGCTCGGCGGCCAGCCCGGCGGGCTGCAGGCGTACAAGGTCATCATCGAGGCCCCGGATCCGAAGCACGAGCACGCCGAACAGCGCACGCACGAGGGCTACGAGTGGCTGTACATCATCTCCGGGAAGCTGCGCCTGAAGCTGGCCCACCACGATGTGGTGCTCGGTCCCGGGGAGGCGGCCGAATTCGATACGAGGGTGCCGCACTGGTTCGACGCGGTGGACGGTCCGGTGGAGATGCTCAGTCTGTTCGGGCCGCAGGGGGAGCGAATGCATGTGCGGGCCAAGCCCAAGAGGGCCACCGAGGGGTGAGGAGTCCGGCTCGGGGCAGGGTGTGCGCGGAAAGTCTCGGCCGGGCCGTTCCCAGGAGGCAAGCGACCGCTTAGTATGCGCGGGAGACTTGTTCACCCCCTCTGTGGAGGCCCCGCATGCAGGCATGGCGAGTGCACGAGACCGGTGAGCCGGGCGAGGTGATGCGGCTCGACGAGGTGGCCAAGCCCACCCCCGGCGAGGGGCAGCTGCTCGTCAAGGTGCGGGCCGCCAACATCAACTTCCCCGATGCGCTGCTCTGCCGCGGGCAGTACCAGATGCGGCCGCCGCTGCCGTTCACGCCCGGCGTGGAGATCTGCGGCGAGACCGAGGACGGCCGGCGGATCATCGCCAACCCCGCGCTGCCGTACGGCGGTTTCGCCGAGTACGCGTTGGTGGACAAGGCGGCCGTGCTGGCCGCGCCCGACGCGCTCGACGACGCCGAGGCGGCGGCGCTGCACATCGGCTACCAGACCGGATGGTTCGGCCTGCACCGCAGGGCCCGTCTCCAGGCGGGCGAGACGCTGCTCGTGCACGCGGCCGCCGGTGGTGTCGGCAGCGCGGCCGTGCAGCTCGGCAAGGCCGCCGGGGCACGGGTGATCGGAGTTGTCGGCGGGCCCGACAAGGCGCGCGTGGCCGACGAGCTCGGCTGCGACGTGGTGATCGACCGGCGCAGCGACGATGTGATCGCCGCCGTCAAGGAGGCCACCGGCGGCCGGGGCGCGGACGTGGTCTACGACCCGGTGGGCGGCGACGCGTACACGCAGTCCGCGAAGTGCGTGGCCTTCGAGGGGCGCATCGTCCTGATCGGCTTCGCCAGCGGTGTCGTGCCGGCGCCCGGGCTGAACCATGCGCTCATCAAGAACTACTCGATCATGGGCCTGCACTGGGGCCTGTACAACACCAAGGACCCGGCGGCGGTGCTCCGTTGCCACGAGCAGCTCACCGAACTGGCCGCGAAGGGCTCGATCAAGCCGCTGATCAGCGAGCGAGTGCCGCTGGTCGGGGCGGCCGAAGCGGTGCAGCGGGTTGCCGACGGAGTCACCACCGGCCGCGTGGCCGTCGTACCGGAAGGGGCGCAGGCGTGACGGACGCTACCGAACTGGCCACCAGGACCCGCGAGTTGCTCGCGGCCTATCCGCCGGCCACCACCTCGCGGGAGGACTTCCTCAAGGCCCGCTTCGACGCCGGGCTCGCCTGGGTGCACTACCCCGAGGGCCTCGGCGGCCTCGCCGCGCCCCGCTCGCTGCAGGCCGTGGTCGACGCCGAGCTGGAGGCCGCGGGCGCGCCCGACAACGATCCGCGGCGGATCGGCATCGGGCTCGGGATGGCCGCGCCGACGGTCCTCGCGTTCGGCACCGACGAGCAGAAGGAGCGCTTCCTCGGGCCGCTGTGGCGCGGCGAGGAGGTCTGGTGCCAGCTGTTCAGCGAGCCGGGCGCCGGCTCCGACCTTGCGGCGCTCGGTACGCGCGCCGTGCGTGACGGCGACGACTGGATCGTGACCGGGCAGAAGGTCTGGACGTCGAACGCGCACAACGCGCGCTGGGCGATCCTGATCGCGCGCACCGACCCGGACCTGCCCAAGCACCGCGGCATCACGTACTTCGTGTGCGATATGACCGACCCCGGTGTCGAGGTGCGGCCGCTGCGGCAGATCACCGGTGAGGCCGAGTTCAACGAGGTGTTCCTCACCGACGTCCGTATCCCCGACGCCCACCGGCTCGGCGAGGTCGGCGACGGCTGGAAGGTCGCCCAGACCACGCTGATGAACGAGCGCGTCGCCATCGGCGGCATGCGGCTGCCGCGTGAGGGCGGCATGATCGGCCCGATCTCGGCCACGTGGCGCGAACGTCCCGAACTGCGCACCCGCGATCTGCACCAGCGACTGGTGAAACTGTGGATCGAGGCCGAAGTCGCCCGCCTCAGCGGCGAGCGGCTGCGCCAGCAGCTGGTGGCAGGGCACCCCGGGCCCGAGGGCTCGGGCATGAAGCTCACCTTCGCCCGTCTCAACCAGGAGATCAGCGGCCTGGAGGTGGAACTGCTCGGCGACGAGGGCCTGTTGTACGACGACTGGACGATGCGCCGGCCGGACATCGTGGACTTCGTGGGCCGCGACGCCGGTTACCGCTATCTGCGCTCCAAGGGCAACAGCATCGAAGGCGGCACCAGCGAGGTGCTGCTCAACATCGTCGCCGAGCGCGTGCTCGGCCTGCCCTCGGAACCGCGTACCGACAAGGACGTCGCCTGGAAGGACCTGGCTCGATGAGCGATCTGCTGTACTCGGAGACCGAGGACGAACTCCGTTCGGCGGTGCGCTCGTTGCTGACCGACCGCTGCGAGGCCGCGCAGGTCATCGCGCGCGCCGAGACCGATCAGCCGCACGATCACGATCTGTGGAAGACCCTCGCCGCGGACATGGGCCTGGCCGGACTCCTCATCCCCGAGTCCCTCGGCGGGCAGGGCGCCACGCATCGTGAAGTGGCCGTGGTTCTGGAGGAGTTGGGCCGCTTCGTCGCGCCGGTCCCGTATCTCACCAGCGCGGTGATCGCCACGGAGACCCTGCTCGGCTGCGGGTCTGCCGCCGCCGATGAGCTCCTGACCGCCCTCGCCTCGGGCCGTTCCATCGGCGTGCTCGCCCTGCCGCTCTCCACGGCGCCTTCGTCGTCGTACGCGGAGGTCGCGGAGGCGGACGGAAAGCTGACCGGGCGCGTCGGTGCGGTGGCGGACGCGACCGCGGCCGATGTGCTCCTGGTGTCGACGGCGAGCGGTCTGTACGCCGTCGACACCACGGCGGACGGGGTACGGATCACACCGCAGACCCCGCTCGACCTGACCCGCCCGCTCGCGACGGTCACCCTGGAGTCCGCCCCCGGGCGGCTCGTCGGCGCGGACGCCTCCGCGGCCGTGCGCCGAGGTCTCACGGCGGGCGCGGCCCTGCTCGCGTCCGAGCAACTCGGCCTCGCGGACTGGTGCTTGACGGAGACGGTCGCGTATCTGAAAACCCGCAAGCAGTTCAACCGCTCGGTCGGCTCCTTCCAGTCCCTCAAGCACCGCCTCGCGGAGCTGTGGCTGGAAACGGTCCATGCGCGGGCCGCGGCCCGCAATGCCGCCGACGCACTGGCGGCGGGCTCGGACGAGGCCCCGCTCGCGGCCGCGCTGGCCCAGGCGTACTGCGCGCCGGTCGCGGTGCACGCGGCCGAGGAGGCGCTGCAGCTGCACGGCGGTATCGGGATGACCTGGGAGCACCCGATCCACCTCTACCTGAAGCGCGCCAAGTCGGACTCGATCGCTCTGGGGGCGGCGGGAGCGCATCAGGGGACGGTGGCCGAGCTGGTGGATTTGCAGGCGCCGTAAGGGAGTTCGTGGCGCCCTCCCCCCTGAAGCGGCGGGGGAGGGGCGTCCCTCCCGGGCCGGACCGGGGCTCGGATTCGCGCCCGGAAATTCAGCGGAGCCGGCAGTGGGCCTCGGCTAGGGTCTGGTGTCCCGCCCGGCCGGATTTCGGCCGGGCGTTCTGCCGAACGCTGCCCGTGGAGTTCCCATGCGTCGACAACTCGCCCTGGTCGCAGCCGCCCTCATGCTGTGTGCGGGCTGCTCCGCTGGGGGACCGGCGGCCGGCGCCGGAGGCGAGCGGACGGACGAGAACGGCGGGCCGACAGCCTCCGACCGGGTACGGAAGGCGATCGGCGAGCTGGGCCGGGGCGCGGCCGGTATCGACCAGGTCATGGAGCTCGGCAACGCCGAGAACACCTACAAGCTCACCGTCCAGGGTGCCTTCGACTTCGGTGCCGACCGCGGGCGGCTCGCGGCCGACATGGCCGGTGTCGATATCGCCCACGTGGACCAGAAGTTCGTCGGAGGGAAGGTCTACCTGAAGCCCGTCGCCGGTCTGGAGTCCGACCGTTGGGGCGTCGTCGGGCGCGCCGACGTCGACGCGAACCACCTGCTCCGCGCCCCGCTCAACGACCCCGAGCATGTTCTGGCCCAGCTGGAGCGGATGAAGGAGGTCAGCGCGGAGGGCGAGGAGAAGATCCGAGGCGTCCGGGCCGTCCGCTACGCCGGTGTCCTGGACCACGCGACGGTGACCCTGCGGGGCAGCGAGACGTTGCGCGACCAGATGGGCAAGGCGCGGGAGATGCTCGGGGACGACTTCCCGGTCTTCGCCGATGTGTGGATCGACGGCCGCGGCCGTGTGGTGCGCAGCGTGCTGAGAATGACCATGCAGGACATCACCTCCACGGTGACCACGGATTACGCCGCCCTGGCGAAGCCGGTCGATGTCGAGGCCCCTGACGCGGCCCAGGTCACGCCGGTTGGGGAGGTCACTGGTCTGCTGTCCGGCTGACCTTTGCCTCCAGGTTGGAAGGCTGTCCGTCCTGGGCTGCGTTTCAGGGGGTCCGGTTGATGACTGGGTGCCTTCGCCGACTGTTGTCGGTCCGGTCGATGTCCGGCGCCTTCGTCGAACGCGACCTTTCCGGCCGATCTTCGGGCGTCCTTGTCGAGCGCGGGCGTACGCTCCCCGTGCCGGTCGGCTGAGGGAGGGGGCGCCGGATGGACAGAGGGGGAAGCCCGCGCATCGCCCGGGCCGAGGCAGAGTTGGATCGCGAAGGGGCGCTCGTCGTCACCGGGCCACCGGGCATCGGCAAGAGCGCCCTCCTGGACGCGCTGGCCGAACGGGCCGCCGACCGAGGTGGCACGGTCCATCGGCTGCGTTCTCAACTCCCGGACCGCGGCGTCCCGTTCGCTCTCGTAGCCGATCTGCTGCTCGGCGTCGAGCGCCGCCACCTCGAGCGACTGCCCGCTCCCCAGCGGGACGCCGTCGAGCAGGTCCTGCGCCATGAGGCGCCGTCCGACGGCGGGCCCGATCCGCTGGGGGTCCGGCTCGCTCTCGGCGCGGTCCTGAAGGCGGCCGCTCCCGCGCTGATCGTCCTCGATGACGTCCACTGGGCGGATCCCGCCAGCGCCGCAGCCCTGGCGTGTGTCCAAGCCCTGTCGACGGCCGTGGTGGCGGCCTGCCCAGACCCGGGCGGTGCGCCCGAATTCCTTTACGGGTCCCCGCAGTTCACTCCGCCACCGCTCGCCGTCGACGAAGTGGCCGCGCTGCTCACCGGGGAGGGGCTCCCCGCACGCCTCGCCGGGCGGGTGCACCGCTGCGGCGGCGGGAACCCGCGGATCACGCTGGACATCGCCCGCGCCGTGGCCGCGCTGCCCCGGCCTCCCCATCCGCTGGACGAACTCCCCGTACCCGAACGGGTCCATGCCATGGCGCGCCGCCGCCTCGACGACGTGGGACCGCCCGTGCGACGGGTGCTCCTGACCGCCGCGCTCGCCGACCGTCCCACGCACGCCCTGCTGCGGCGCAGTGCGGGACGCGACGTGGAGGAGGAGCTGCGCGCGGCGGCCCGCGCCGGACTGGTCACCACCGAGGGGAACGAACTCCGCTTCACCGCGGAGGTGTTCGCGTCCCAGCTGACCGACGACAGCAGCTGGGCCGAGCGTGCGGCGGCGCACCGGTCGCTGGCCGGCGCGGTCACCGACCCTGTCGGGGCGACCCGGCACCGGGCCCTTGCCACCGACGACATCGACGCCCGCCTGGCCGACGAGCTGGAGGCCGCCGCGACCACGGCCCGCACCCGGGGCGACCGTGGCCGGGCGGCGGAACTGGCGCTGCTTGCGGCCCGCCGCACACCTGCCGCCCTGAACCAACAGGCCGCTGTAGTACGGAGGTTCGTCACCGCCGCCGACGACGCCGGTCGTGCGGGCCGGGTCGACCTCGCCCGGCGGGCGGCGGCCGAGGTCCTCGACCACTCGACGGACGCCGGCGAGCGGGTCCGCGCGCTCCTCGCGATCCTGGACGCCGCCGGACAGGCGCTCGACGACCTGGACGAGGTCTTCGCCCGGGCGGCCGACGAAGCCGCGGGCGACCCGGCGTTGTTGGCCGCCGTGCAGCTGCGGCTCGCCTGGAAAGCGAACCTCTGCGACGGGGACCCGCTACGGGCGCGAGGTGCGGCCGCACGCGCCGCGGTGCTCGCCGGCCGTGCCGGGGACGCCAAGACCTCCGTCCTCGCGCTCACCATGCAGGCCCGTCTCGAACGCATCCTCGGTGATCCGCATGCCGAAGCGACCCTGGAACGCGCGCTGGGCGCCGCGATACCGGGCGAGCCCGTCGGCGTACGCAATCAGCCGCGCTATCTGCGGATCCGGCACGACCTGTTCGACGACCGCCTGGAGCGGGCGCGTGACGGGCTGCTCGCCCTGCTTCCGGTGGTCGAACGGTCCGGGGAGACCGAGGACTTGGTCGAAGTGCTGCGCAGCCTGGCCGAGACGGAGACCCGGGCGGGGCGCTGTGCGGCCGCGCTGCGGTATGCGGACTGGGTGCTGCGGATCACCGCCGAGGCGGGCATCTCGCCCGGGCCTTCCTGGTATTCGGCGGCCTTCGCCGAGGCGGCGGGCGGGTCCTTCGAACGGGCCCTTGCGTTTGCGGGACGTGGCGCCCGGGCCTCCGAGGAGGAGCACGACCAGGTGTTCCTCTCCCGGAACCTGCATGTGCTCGGCCTGGTGCAGCTGGTCACCGGCAGTGCGGCCGACGCCGTGGAACAGCTCCTGCGGGTGCGCGCGGCCGAGACCGCGCAGCAGGTCGCCGATCCCTCCCTGCTGCGCTGGCCGGGCGATCTCGCGGAGGCGCTCGCGGTGTCGGGGCGGGGGGTGGAGGCGGAGCAGTTGATCGAGCAGTACGCGGGTGTGGCACGGGAGTTGGGCCGGGACAGCACTCTCGGTGCGCTCGACCGGGCCCGGGGGGTGGGGCTCACGA
>NZ_JAAKZW010000303.1 GCF_011044995.1 Streptomyces mesophilus
ACCCACCCGCACCCGCACCCGCACCCGCACCCGCACCCGGCAACGAAAACGGCGCCGCCCAAAAGGACGGCGCCGCAGACGTGAGCGTCAGGCCCCGAGCAACTTCCGCACCCGCTCCGCCCCCACCGCAAGCAGCAGCGTGGGCAGCCGCGGCCCCGTGTCCCGCCCGACAAGCAGGTGGTACAGGAGCGCGAAGAACGACCGCTGAGCACTCTTGATCTCCGGCGGCAGCTCCTTCGGCCCGGCATCCGCCGAGAACCCGGCCTGCACCTTCGGCACCCCGTACACAAGGTGCGTCAGACCGTCGAGCGACCAGTGCTCGTCGAGCCCGTCGAGCAGCAGCCGCAGCGACTCGCGCCCCTGCTCGTCCAGCGCCCCCAGCGCCTGGGCATCCGGCTCGGTCCGCACGATGGTGCGGGACTCCGCCGGTACGTACTTGGCGATCCAGGCCTCCGCCTTGTCGAGCCGCGGACGTACGGCCGCCAGGTCGGTGACCGGGTTGGCCGGGTCCAGCTCGGACAGGATCCGCTGCGTCTGCTCGGGGTCCCCCGCGGCGACATCGGCGACCGAGGCGAGCGTGCCGTACTGCAACGCCCGCTCGGTACGCGGCAGTTCACCCGCGGCGGTACGAGCGGCACGGCTGTACGCGGCCGCGTCGGCCGGCAGCGCGGAGCCGTCGGCGACCTTGGCCTCCAGCTTGTCCCACTCGTTGTACAGCCGCTGGATCTCCTGGTCGAAGGCGATCTTGAACGACTGGTTGGGCCGACGGCGGGCGTACAGCCAGCGCAGGATCTGCGGCTCCATGATCTCCAGCGCGTCGGCCGGGGTGGGCACCCCGCCCTTCGACGAGGACATCTTCGCCATGCCGGAGATCCCGACGAACGCGTACATCGGACCGATCGGCTGCTTGCCGCCGAACAGCGTCACGATCTGCCCGCCGACCTGGAACGAGGACCCCGGCGACGAGTGGTCCACACCCGACGGCTCGAAGATCACACCCTCGTACGCCCAGCGCATCGGCCAGTCGACCTTCCAGACCAGCTTGCCGCGGTTGAACTCGGAGAGCCGGACCGTCTCGGTGAAGGCGCACTCGGTGCAGACGTACGTCAGCTCGGTGGTGTCGTCGTCATAGGACGTGACCGTGGTCAGGTCCTTGCCGCAGCCACCGCAGAACGGCTTGTACGGGAAGTAGCCCGCGCCCGATCCGCTGCCGTCGTCCTCACCGGCCGCGCCCGAACCCTCGGCGGCCTCAAGCTCGGCCTCGTCGAGCGGCTTCTGGGACTGCTTGGCCGGGGCCTTCTTCGTGCGGTACTGCGCGAGGATCGCGTCGATGTCACCACGGTGCTTCATCGCGTGCAGGACCTGCTCGCGGTAGACGCCCGAGGTGTACTGCGCGGTCTGGCTGATCCCGTCGAACTCCACACCCAGCTCGCCGAGCGAGGCGACCATGGCCGCCTTGAAGTGCTCGGCCCAGTTCGGGTACGCCGAACCCGCGGGCGCGGGCACGGAGGTCAGCGGCTTGCCGATGTGCTCGGCCCAGGACCCGTCGACCCCGGGGACGCCGTTCGGCACCTTGCGGTACCGGTCGTAGTCGTCCCACGAGATCAGGTGCCGCACCTCGTACCCACGGCGGCGGATCTCGTCGGCGACCAGGTGCGGGGTCATGACCTCGCGCAGGTTGCCCAGGTGGATCGGGCCCGACGGGGAGAGTCCGGAGGCGACGACAACGCGTTTGCCCGGGGCACGACGCTCCGACTCGGCGATGACGTCGTCCGCGTATCGGGAAACCCAGTCCGCGTTGTCTGCGGGCTGAGCGCCTGTGCTCTGGGCCACGATCAGTTGGTCCCTTTCACTCCGGTCTGCTGCGCGACTGCCTCTGCGCGCGTAGGCCATTCTCCCAGACTCCACCCCACACCTGTCGCGGGCATTAAGGCGCGGCACCCCTCGACCCGGGGCGCCCTTAACTGACGCGAACCCGGACCACGTCTCATGGGAGAATTCGTGAGCCCAGACAACCCGACCACAGGAACGGCACCCCATGGCCCCGGTCACGTCCCTCACCGCAAGCGTTCACGCACGGCTCTCCGCCGCCCTGACTTCCGCGCTGCCGGAAGCCGCCGGCGCGGACCCGCTGCTGCGACGCAGCGACCGGGCGGACTACCAGGCCAACGGGATCCTGGCGCTCGCCAAGAAGGCCAAGGCCAACCCGCGGGAGCTCGCCACCCAGGTCGTCGCACAGATCGAGAACGGCGGTCTGTTCGCGGACGTCGAGGTCTCCGGCCCCGGCTTCCTCAACATCACGGTCTCCGACAAGGCGATCGTCGAGACCCTCGCCGCCCGGTACGCGGACGCCGACCGGCTCGGTGTGGCCCCGAAGGACACACCGGGCCTCACGGTGATCGACTACGCACAGCCGAACGTCGCGAAGGAGATGCACGTCGGCCACCTGCGGTCCGCCGTCATCGGCGACGCCCTGCGCGGCATGCTCGACTTCACCGGCGAGCAGACGGTCGGCCGGCACCACATCGGCGACTGGGGCACCCAGTTCGGCATGCTCATCCAGTACCTGATCGAGCACCCGGGCGAGCTGGCCCCGGCCGACGAGGTCGACGGCGAGCAGGCGATGTCGAACCTGAACCGGGTCTACAAGGCCTCGCGTGCGGTCTTCGACGCGGACGAGGAGTTCAAGGAGCGGGCCCGTAAGCGGGTCGTGGCGCTCCAGTCCGGCGACGAGGAGACCCTGAAGCTCTGGCAGCAGTTCGTGGACGAGTCGAAGGTCTACTTCCACTCGGTCTTCGAGAAGCTGGACATGGAGGTTCGGGACGACGAGATCGTCGGCGAGTCCGCGTACAACGATCTGATGCCCGAGACCGCCCGCATGCTGGAGGAGTCCGGCGTCGCGGTCCGCTCGGAGGGCGCGCTCGTCGTGTTCTTCGACGAGATCCGGGGCAAGGACGACCAGCCGGTCCCGCTGATCGTGCAGAAGGCCGACGGCGGCTTCGGCTACGCGGCGAGCGACCTCTCCGCGATCCGCAACCGGGTCTTCGACCTCAAGGCGACCGACCTCATCTACGTCGTGGACGTACGGCAGTCCCTGCACTTCAAGATGGTCTTCGAGACGGCCCGGCGGGCCGGCTGGCTGACCGACGAGGTCACCGCGCACAACATGGGCTACGGCACCGTGCTCGGCGCGGACGGCCGGCCGTTCAAGACCCGTGAGGGCGAGACGGTGAAGCTGGAGGATCTGCTCGACGAGGCCGCCGAGCGGGCCACCGCCGTCGTGCGCGAGAAGGCCGAGAAGGTGGGCCTGACCGAGGCGGAGATCGTCGAGAACGGGCGGTACGTGGGCATCGGCGCCGTGAAGTACGCGGACCTGTCGACCTCGGCGAACCGGGACTACAAGTTCGACCTGGACCAGATGGTCTCGCTCAACGGCGACACGTCCGTCTACCTCCAGTACGCGTACGCCCGTATCCAGTCCATCCTGCGCAAGGCGGGCGAGGCCGGCCCTGTCGCGCACCCGGAGGTCGAACTGGCCCCGGCCGAGCGGGCGTTGGGTCTGCACCTCGACGCCTTCGGCGAGACGGTCTTCGAGGCGGCCGCGGAGTACGCCCCGCACAAGGTGGCGGCGTACCTCTACCAGCTGGCCACGCTCCTGACGAAGTTCTACGAGCACTGCCCGGTCCTCAAGGCCGACACCCCGGCCCAGGTGGAAAACCGCCTCTTCCTGGTCGACCTGACGGCCCGCACCCTGACCAAGGGCATGGGCCTGCTCGGCATCCGCACGCCCGAGAAGCTCTGATCACCCGCGTACGGAACCGACGAAGGCCCCCGCCGAGCTCCGGCGGGGGCCTTCGTGGTGTCTACGCGTAGTAGTGAAGGGTGCCCCGCATGACACCCGTACCGCACTTCTGCTCGTAATCGGCGGCGACGGCCGTGATGGCGCCGTCCGGATCCGCCTCGAGTTTCGTCACGGTGAAGGTGCCGGTGGCACCGGAGCAGGCCCGGCCGTTGCCGCTGACCATCAGGGTCGGATCGTCCGAAGTGATGTCGTCGGTGGTCCGGTACGTGTGCCCGACCTCGAGCGGACCCGCTGCGTGCAGCAGGAACTCGACCGACCAGTCCTCCCGCTTGCCGGAAACGTCGAAGACGATCCCCTCGGTCGTGCGGCCCTGCAGCTTGAACAGGCTCGTGGCCCCGTAGTGCGTGCCCGACATGCCCTGTCCCACCGGGTCGTCGGGGTCGCTCTCGTACGTGTACGAGAGCGGATAGGCCTGCCAGAGGATGCGGCCCTTGAGCGGCGGCGCGTCGGCCGCCTCGCAACGCTGCTCGAAGGACGCGTCCACGAGCAGCGGGTTGCCCTCGGCGTCGGTCTCGTACTGGTTCAGCTCGAACGAACCCCAGATCTCGTTGCAGCCGCGTCCTTCACCGCCGACCGAGAGGCCGGGGGACCGGCCCGTCTGGAACGGGTGGCGTTCGGCCTCGCGGTGGACGCGCGGCTCGAGCTCCTCGCCCTGCGGTGCGCCCAGCGTGACGTCCCACCAGTCGCCCGGACCGGTGTTGAGACCGACACGCACATAGGTCTTGTTGCCGTACACCTCGAACGTGGCGTTGTCCGGGGTGTACGTCTCCGAGCGGCCCATGCCGATCGGATCGCCTTCGGCGCTGGTGAAGCTGAACTCGCTGACGCGCTCGGGTGTTTCGGGCGCCGCGGCGTGCGCGGGCGCGGCCAGGCCGCCGGCCAGCGCGCCGAACGCGGCGACCAGTCCTAGGGCCACACGCCACCGGTGGCGTGGTCTTCGGAGCGACGCGAGACTGGACATGATCGTTCCCCTCCCTGGTGAAACCGCCCCCGTCGGAGCGTTCCAACTACACGTACCTCAAAGGGAACTGAGTACACATCAGCCTCTCAAGCAACACCTCAGCGGCCCAGCGCGGCGCCCAGCCTCCGCACCCCCACCGCGATCTCCTGCGGCGCATGCGTCACGAAGCACAGGCGCATCGTGGAGCGGCCCGCCTCGCCGGCGTGGAACGGCGCCCCCGGCACGTACGCCACCTCGTGCTCGACGACCGTACGGAGCAGCTGCGCGGTGTCGTACGCCTCCGGCAGCCGCGCCCACAGGAACATGCCGCCCTCGGGCCGGTTCCACACCGAGCCCTCGGGCAGCGCGGCCGGCAGCCCCGCGAGCAGCGCGTCCCGGCGCTCCCGGTAGGCGGCCGCCACCGTGGCGACGTGCGCGTCCAGGTCCCGGGTCGCCAAGTACCGTGCCGCGGCGAGCTGGTTGACGGTCGGAGTATGCAGATCGGCGGCCTGCTTGGCGACCGCGCACGCCCGCAGCACGGCGGCCGGGGCACGCATCCAGCCGAGCCGCATGCCCGGCGCCATCACCTTGGAGAAGCTGCCGAGCAGTACGGTGCGGTCCTCGGCGCCGGGCTGCGCGGCGATCCACGGCACCCGCTCCCCCTCGAACCTCAACTCCCCGTACGGGTCGTCCTCGACGATCCACAGCCCGCGCCGCTCGGCGACCGACGCCACGGCGGCGCGGCGGCCGGCGGGCAGGGTGCGGCCGGTGGGGTTCTGGAAGGTCGGGATCGTGTACAGGAGCTTCGGGCGCTCCCGCGCGACGAGCGCGTCGAGGGCCGCCGGATCGATCCCGTCCTCGTCGCAGTCGACCCCCACCACCCGCACGCCGGCGAAGGCGAACACCTGGAGCGCCGCCAGATAGGTCGGGTTCTCGACGAGCACGGTGTCGCCGGGCTCAAGGAGGGCGGTGGCCAGCAGGGACAGCGCCTGCTGCGAGCCGCTGGTGATCAGCACGTCGTCGGCGGTGGTGGGCAGTTGACGCGCGGTGGTCCGCGCGGCGAGCGCGGAACGCAGCGCGGGCTCGCCTTCGGTCGTCGAGTACTGGAGCGCACGGCCCGCGTCCTTGGCCAGCACCTGGGCGTACGCCTCGGCCACGCCCTCGGCGTCGAACAGCTCGGGCGCCGGCAGACCCCCCGCGAAGTTGATCACCTCGGGCCGCGCGGTCACCGCGAGGATGTCCCGTACCGGGGAGCCGCCTACGTTCCGCGCGCGCTCGGCGAGCGGCGGCACGGGGGCACGGACGACGGCGTTCGGCTCGGTGACAGTCACGGCGACGGCTCCTTCGCTCTGGACATCGGCAGGCTCAGCGTAGAGAAAGCGTTTGGCGCCTACACCTGTCATTCCGCGATCCGGACGGCCCATGCGCTTCCGAGCCCTTCCAAGATCTCTTAGGATCCCGGGCATGACCGCCGACTTCCCCTTCATTCACCACGTCACCCTCCTCGTAGCGGACTTCAAGGCGAGCGAGCGCTTCTACGCCGCCGCGCTCGCGCCCCTGGACGTCTCCATCGAGGCCCACGAGGGCAACGCGGCGGAGCTCTGGCGCTCCGACGCGGACACCCCGTCCTTCGGCATGTACACCGCTCCTTCGCCCGAGGAGGCGACCCGCGGGCTGCACCTCGCCTTCACGGCCCGCAGCCGCGCCGAGGTCGACGCGTTCCACGAGGCCGCGCTGGAGAACGGCGGCACCGAACGGGAAGCCCCGCGCGTCTGGCCCGAGTACCGCGCGTACTGCGCCTTCGTGAACGACCCGGACGGCAACAACATCGAAGCGGTGTACAAGCTGGAGCAGGGCGAGACGGCATAAGCCGAAAGCGGGAAGCCGAAAGCGGGAACCCGTAACCGGAACCCGGCAGCCCGTCCACGCGTCAGACCCGCGGAGGCGAGAGCTATGCGCGCAGGAGCACGACGCCACGGACCGGCCATCGCCGCCGCACTGTCCCTCGCGGCGGCCGGCTGCGCGGCGGAGCCGTCACAGCAGCCCACCGTCCGTACGGACAAGGGCAGTTCGCAGTGCACGGGCCCGCGCGCGGCCGAGTCCAAGGATGCCGAGGAGGCCGCGGAGATCGCGGTGGCCCACGTCGACACCGTGGCAAAGCAACGCTTCGCGCACGTCTACACGGGCCTGCGCGTCGACCGCGGAACCCTCGCGCTCGACCTCTACCGCATCCCGGACGCCGCCTTCGACCGCTCCGCCTGCCGCGGCATCCCGTCCAACATGACGGTCCGGCTGCACGACACCACGACCTCCCGCACCGAGCTGGACGCCTTGGTGGCACGGATCAGCGACGACATCCCGCGCTGGAAGGGCGAGTTCGACCTCCGCACGATCGCCGCCGCGGAAGAGGGCCACGTGGAAGTCGGCGTGGACGAACCGAAGGTCGCCGAGCCCCTGCTGCGCAAGGCCTACGGCGACCTGGTCAAAGCCACGTACGAGGAACAGGCTCAGCTCAAACGCAGCTGACGCGCCGCCTCCACCGCCCAGTACGTGAGGATCATGCTCGCGCCCGCCCGCTTGATCCCGGTGAGCGTCTCGAGGATCGCCTTGTCCCGGTCGATCCAGCCCTTCTCGGCCGCGGCCTCGACCATCGAATACTCGCCACTGATCTGGTACGCGGCCACCGGCACGTCCACCGCGTCCGCGACCTTCGCGAGCACGTCGAGATACGGTCCGGCCGGCTTGACCATCACCATGTCCGCGCCCTCTTCGAGGTCGAGCGCCAACTCCCGCAAGGATTCCCGGAGGTTGGCCGGGTCCTGCTGATACGTCTTGCGGTCGCCCTTCAGCGAAGAGGCGACAGCCTCACGGAAGGGGCCGTAGAAGGCAGACGAATACTTCGCGGTGTACGCGAGGATCGAGACGTCCTCGTGCCCGGTCTGGTCCAACGCGTCGCGGATCACGCCGACTTGGCCGTCCATCATGCCGCTGGGGCCGAGCACGTGCGCGCCCGCGTCGGCCTGGACCTGCGCCATCTCGGCGTACCGCTCGAGCGTCGCGTCGTTGTCGACCCGGCCCTCGGCGTCGAGGACACCGCAGTGCCCGTGGTCCGTGACCTCGTCGAGGCACACGTCGGACATGACGATCAACTCGTCGCCGACCTCGGCCCGTACGTCCCGCAGAGCGAGCTGCAAAATCCCGTCCGGGTCCGTGCCCGGCGTACCGACGGCGTCCTTCTTCTCATCGAGCGGCACACCGAAGAGCATGATCCCGGAGACTCCGGCCTCGACGGCCTCGACGGCGGCCTTCTTCAGCGAGTCCCGGGTGTGCTGCACAACCCCCGGCATCGACCCGATGGCAACGGGCTCACCGATCCCCTCCCGTACGAACGCGGGAAGGATCAGATCAGCGGGATGCACCCGGTTCTCGGCAACCATCCGCCGCATGGCGGGAGTTGTCCGCAGCCGCCGGGGCCGCGACCCGGGAAACGAACCATAGGTAGACATTTCAGCCCCTCCGGCGTTTGAGGAGATCCGAACGAAGTTCGGATGCTGGGGTCTGGGGC
>NZ_JAAKZW010000304.1 GCF_011044995.1 Streptomyces mesophilus
GACCGGCTGCCCACAGGACCGGCCCAACCGCAGGCGGCGCCCTGAACGGCGGCCTCGTGAAATCCCCTCGACAGGCCGACACCCGAAGCACTGTGATGGCCCCAACTGCCCGCCGCAGGGCGCGGGCCGGCGTCAGGAGCCGCAGTTGGCCGGTACGGATATCCGCCCCGAGATCACCACGGCGCTGGTCAGGCGGCTGGTCGACACTCAGTTCCCGCAGTGGTCCGGGTTGCCCCTCACGCTTGTGGACCCGGCCGGCTCCGACCATGTGATCCACCGCCTCGGGGACGAGCTGTCCGTGCGGCTGCCCCGCCAGGCCGGAGTCATCGGGCAGGCCGCCAAGGAAGCGCGCTGGCTGCCCCGGCTCGCGCCGCATCTGCCGCTGCCCGTCCCCGTTCCGGTGGCGGTGGGCGAGCCGGGCCTCGGCTACCCGTGGCCCTGGGCGGTGACGCGCTGGCTGGACGGCGAGGTGGCGACCGCCGAGACGCTGGGCGACTCGGCCGAGGCCGCCGTCGGACTGGCCCATTTCCTGGTCGCCCTCCAGCAGTTCACGACCGAGGGCGCCTCGCCGGACCTCTCCGGCGCGCCGCTGGCGGCCCGCGACCAGGACACCCGCGCCGCCATCGCCGAGACCGACGGCGTCTTCGACGCCGAGGCGATGACCGCGCTGTGGGACGCGGCGCTCCACGCCCCCGGCCGGCAGGGCCCGCCGGTCTGGTTCCACGGCGACTTCCACACCGGCAATCTGCTCACCGTCGACGGCCGCCTCGGCGCGGTCATCGACTTCGGCGGCCTCGGTGTCGGTGACCCGGCCCCCGACCTGATGATCGCGTTCACGCTGCTGTCCGCCGACAGCCGGGCCGCCTTCCGTACGGCGCTCGGTGTGGACGACGCCACTTGGCTGCGGGGCCGCGGCTGGGCCCTGGCCACCGGACTGAACGCCTACACCGCGTACGCCGCCGTCAGCCCCCGTATCGCCGCACAGACCACCCGCCAGATCACCGCGGCTCTCACCGGGTGAGACACCTCGCGCCAATCGCAGCCGCAGACGCCACGCGCCAATCGCAGCCGCAGACGCCACGCGCCCACCGCGGCCGCAGGCACCTCGCGCCAATCGCGGCCGCGAAGCTCAGAACTCCCTCAAGCCATGGCCATATCGATGGACGGGCCACCTATCCCGTGACTTAAGGTCGCGATCATGCCCGACATACCCCTGACCGTCATCGTCCTGCTCTGCCTCGCCGCCGCGGCGGCCGGCTGGATCGATGCGGTGGTGGGCGGCGGGGGACTGCTGCTGCTTCCCGCGCTGCTCGTCGGGCTCCCCGCCGGCACCCAGGCGACCACCGCGCTCGGCACCAACAAGGCGGTGGCAATCGTCGGCACGACCGGTGCGGCCGTGACCTATGTCCGCAAGACACCGATCGACGTCCGTACGGCGATCCGCATCGGACTCGCCGCCCTGGCCGGTTCGATGGGCGGCGCCGCGCTCGCGGCCGGGATGAGCACCGAGGTCCTGAAGCCGATCGTCATGGTGGTGCTGCTCGGTGTCGCCGCCTTCGTGATCCTCAAGCCCTCCTTCGGCTCCGCGCCCGCCACGGGACCGGCCACCCGCCGGCAGATCTGGGCCGCGATCGGGATCGCCGGTCTCGGCATCGGCTTCTACGACGGGCTCATCGGACCCGGCACCGGCACCTTCCTGGTCCTGGCCCTGACCGCCGTACTCGGCCTCGACCTGGTCCGTGCCTCGGCCACCGCGAAGATCGCCAATGTCTGCACCAACGCCGGCGCCCTCGGGATCTTCGCCTGGCAGGGCGCGGTCCTGTGGCAACTGGCCGCCCTGATGGCCGTCTTCAACCTCGCGGGCGGCACGGTGGGCGCCCACACCGCGCTCAAGAAGGGCAGCGGGTTCGTGCGGATCGTGCTGCTCGTCGTCGTGTTCTCGCTCGTGGCGACCATGGCGTACGAACAGTGGATCAAGTAGGCGGTCAGCGCACACCCGTGAGGTGGGCGAAGACGACCACGTTCCCCAGATAGCCGGTCTTCTTCGAGTAGCCGCCCCCACAGGTGATCACCCGCAGTTCGGGGCGCTCGGCCGCGCCGTACACCTTGTCGTCGGGGAAGGCGCGGCTGTCGTAGACCTCGACCGCGTCGACCGTGAACACGGCGGTCCGGCCGTCGGTACGGCGGACCTCGACCGGCTGGCCCTTCTTCAGGGCGCCGAGCGCGTAGAACACGGAGGGGCCCTCGGCGTTGTCCACATGCCCGGCCACGATCGCGGTGCCGCGGTCGCCGGGCGTCGTGCCGGACTCGTACCAGCCGGCCAGGTCGCGCCGCGCGGCGGGCGGTACTTCGAGGCTTCCGTCCTTGGTCAGACCGAGGCCGGTCAGGGGGGCGTCGACCTTGATCGACGGGATGGTTATACGGGTCGGCGGTGACGGCGGCAGCGCGGGCGCACCGGTCTCCTGCGCGGGCGGCCCGCCACCGTCGGCGGCCTGCGCGGCGGACGGCTGGGGCGGCGTCGTGCCGGCGGTGCCGTGCTGGAGGAGCCACACCCCGCAGCCGAGCGCGAGCACGGTCACCGCGGCTATCGCCACGTTCAGCGAGCGCCGCAGCCCGGGGCCGCGCCCGCTCGTGCCTCCGGGGCCGGAGGAGTCGTACGCCATCGTGCCCCCTCAGTGGGTTCGTCGGCCGCGCCCTGAGCGCCTGAGCCACAGCCCCTCGTCCCCCTCCGGGCCGCGTGCGGTCGCGTCGTCGGAGGGGGCGGGGGCGGCGGTACCGGTGGACAGCGGAGGGTGTCCGTCAGATCCCGTCGCCTCTCGCCCGGCGATGCAGGAGCCAGGTACCGCCCGCGGCGGCGACGGCCAGGGCCGCCACACCCGCCGCGGTCTGCACGGGGTCGGGGCCGAGTGCGCCGCCGACCCCCGTCTTCACATGTCCCTTCGGAGCGACCTGCTGTTTCTCGGTGGCTGTGAGCGTGACGATCAGATCGCCCGACACCTCCGCGCCGCCCGCGCACTTCGCCCGGATCGCATACGTGCCGGGCGAGGCCGAGTTCGGCACCGTGAACCGGCCCACCGCGTCCTGGGCGTGGGTGGTGGGCTGCAGTTTGAAGCCGCCGGCGCCCACGGCGCTGGCGTCACCGGCCGCGGTGCCGCTGGTGCCGCAGGCGGGGGTGTTCGCCGTGACCGTCGCGCCCGGGGTGACGCTCGTCGGGTACAGCTCGAGCGACCCGGTGCCCGTGCTGTCCGCGACTGCCGGCGCCGCCGCCAAGCCGGCCGACAGAACGAGTGCGGATGCTGCGAACAGACGGGTGGCGGCGATGCGCATGGGGCTTCCTCCGGCAGCGCGCGGCCCGCAGCACCCCCTGTGCCGCCGTCTCGGTCGCGCCCTTGCTTACGAGGAAAGTGGCACTGGGCCCCGTACGCCTGTCGACCAAGCGTCAGATGTCCGCGGTACCGGCCGCCCCGGGCCGGTGTCCGAGGAGTTCCAGCAGGTCATCGCCGTGCGCGTACGGGCTTGGACGAGTTGGCCGCGGCGCCTGTGAACGGGTGACGCGGCTCGGGCGACGGGTGGCGCGGCTCGGAGCAGCGGGTGACCCCGCTCAGAGCGTGTCCCAGGGGACCGCCGCGTGGATCTCCCCGAGCCGTTCCATCAGCTTCTCGTCCACGGCGAACGCGGTGTCGTCGATCCGGCTGACGGGCGCGAGGCCCTGGGAGTTGGTGACGAAGGCCGCCCGGAAGGCGCCGAGGCCGTCGAGGGTGACCCGCGCGCGGCGCGAGGGCAGCCCGGCCGCGTCGAGCCGCGGCTCGATCAGCTGCATCGTGATGCCGTCGAGGGAGGGTCCTGCCGGCCAGACGACACCGGTGTCGTCGAGGAAGCCGACGTTGGTGACGGCCCCTTCGAGGACCGTGCCGTCGTCCTCGACGAGCAGCGCGTCGTCGAACCCGGCGGCCTGTGCCCGCTGCCCGTAGTAGCCCTGCCCGAACCCGCCGAGGTGCTTGATATGCGCGGCCGGCCGCCGGTACGCGACGGACTGCAGCGCCTGTGCCGCGGTGGACATCTGCTGCGGTCCGCGCACCGTGACCATGACCGTCGGGGTGGTCTCGGGGCAGTGCACATGGACGCGTACGGAGGCGTCGCGGTACTCGTCCCCGAGCGCCTGCCGGATGAGGGCGCGCACCCGCTCACCGTCGAGCTCCTTCTCCCACAGTTCGTACGTCGCCTTCCGCAGCCGCTCCAGATGCAGCGCGAGCCCCTGGGTGGCGCCGCCGCGCACCTGCAGCGCGGTGAAGTGCCCGTACGCGGTGGTGGCGGGGTGCAGCAGGGCCTCGGTGTCGGCGGGACGGCCGTCGATCTCGATACGGAGCAGGGGGAGTGGGGTCATGGGGGAACGGTAGACGCGCCGCCCGGCGCCGTCAGCCCTCGGTCCCGTGCCCGTCGGAGTCACCGCTCGGTCCCGCGCCCTTCGCGGTCAGCCCTCCGTCCCGCACTCGGCCGGTGTGCAGGCCGGGTCCTCCTCCAGGAGGCGGCGCGGCCCCGGCCCGTGGGCGCCGAGTGCGTCGTACGGGTTCGAGAGGCGGCAGCGGTCGATCGACAGACAGCCGCAGCCGATGCAGTCCGTCAGGTTGTCCCGCAGCCGCTGCAGCGTCCGGATCCGCTGGTCCAGGTCGTCGCGCCAGCACTCCGAGATCCGCGCCCAGTCCTCACGGGTCGGGGTGCGGTCCTCGGGCAGCAGCGCGAGCACCTCGCGGATGGTGGCGAGCGGGATGCCGAGCTTCTGCGAGGTGCGGATGAAGGCGACGCGGCGCAAGGTGTCGCGGCTGTAGCGCCGTTGGTTGCCGGTGGTCCGGCGGGAGGTGATCAGCCCTTCGCGTTCGTAGAACCTGAGCGCGGAGGGCGCGACTCCGCTGCGTTCGGCCAGTTCTCCGACGGTGGCTTCCTTGGCGTCCCAGGCGAGAGAAGTCATGTGCGCAAGGCTAGCTTGACCTGAACCATGGTTTAAGTATGAGGCTGAACCGCATGACAACCGTTGCTGAACCCGCAGCCCTGTCCGTCGCCGCCGACCGCTCCCCGGTGAAGCTCGCCCTGGTGATCGGCTCCAACCGGCACGGCCGCTTCGGCCCCGTGATCGCCGACTGGTTCCTCTCCCGGGCCCGCGCACGTGCCGATCTCGACATCGAGGTCGTGGACCTGGCCGAGCACGACCTGCCCACCGCCCTGTCCCACCAGCCCTCCGCCGAAGTCCAGGAGCGGCTCGCCGCCGTGACCCCGAAGCTCGCCGCCGCCGATGCCTTCGTGGTGCTCACGCCCGAGTACAACCACTCGTTCCCGGCCGCCCTCAAGAACCTCATCGACTGGCACTTCACCGAATGGCAGGCCAAGCCCGTCGGCTTCGTCTCGTACGGCGGAGTCTCCGGCGGTCTGCGCGCGGTCGAGCAACTGCGAGCGGTGTTCGCCGAGTTGCACGCCGTCACCGTCCGCGACACCGTCTCCTTCCACAACGCCTTCGGCGACTTCGACGAGCAGGGCGGCCACCGCGATCCGACCGGGTGCGACGCCGCCGCGAAGCTGCTGCTCGACCGCCTGACCTGGTGGGCGCTGGCCCTGCGCGAGGCCAAGGCGGTGCGCCCGTACTGACGTGGCGAGTCAGCCCCCGGGCCCGAACCGGCGTGCTGAGTCAGCCCTCGGGAAGGACGACGGTGGCCAGCGCGCCGCCGTCGTCCGCATTGCTCAACGCGACCCGCGCGCCGATCACTTCGGCCTGCCCGAGCGCGATGGTCAGACCGAGCCCCGTGCCCTGGCCGCGCTCCTTCGCGCCGGTCAGGAAGCGCTGCGGACCCTCGGCGAGCAGATGCCCGGGGAAGCCGGGGCCGTGGTCGCGCACCGTCACCGAGGCGCCCGACACGAGGATCTCGATCGGGGCGCAGCCGTGCCGCCGCGCGTTCACGATCAGGTTGGTCAGAATGCGCTCCAGGCGGCGTGCGTCGGTCCGCACCAGCGCATCCGTGCCGCTGGTGAACTCCGCCTTGTAACCGGCCCGTTGAATGATCCCCTCCACCAGCTTCCCGAGTGGATGCACCTCGAGATCGGGCTGCTCGATCCGCGCGTCGAGCCGGGCGACTTCGAGCAGATCCTCGGTGAGCGTGCGCAGCGCGGCCACCCGGTTGCGTACGAGTTCGGTGGGCCGGCCCGGCGGCAGCAGTTCGGCGGCGGTCTGCAGTCCGGTCAGCGGGGTGCGCAGTTCATGGGCGACGTCCGCGGTGAACCGCTGCTCGGCCTCGAGGCGTTGCTGCAGCGTCGTGGCCATCGTGTCCACGGCGCAGGCGAGTTCCGCCACTTCGTCCTTCGTACGAGGAGGGCGCGGGTGGTTGATCCGGGCGTCCAGATCGCCTCCGCTGATCTTGCGCGCCGTGGCCGCCGCCGTCCGCAGATCGCGGCTCACCCGGCTGGCCAGGGCGCCGCCGCCGAGTGCCGCGAGCGCCACGACGACCGTGCCCCAGGCGATCAACTGCCGGTCCAGATCCCGCAGTTCGTCGCGCACCTCGTCCAGCGGCAGCTTCACCGAGAGCACCGACTTCTCACCGATCGGCCGCGCCGCCCAGACCGCCGGATGCCGGGCGTCCAGCTCCAGATAGGTCGTCCGCCGCTTCTCCAGGGCCGCCTTGCGCAGGGGGGACGGCAGGGCGGGGGAGTCGACCGCGGCCGCCGAGTCCTCGTGGTCGACGCTGCCGGTCGCCACGTACACCTTCCGTACGCGGATCAGTTCGGCGGTCGCGTTGGCCCGCGCCTGGTCGGAGATCTGCTCGTAGCGGGCGTGGTGGATCAGACCACCGATCGCGAGCGCGACCAGGGCGCAGCCGGAGGCGAGCAGCGCGGCGATCTTCCAGCGCAGGCCGAGACCGTTGAGCCTGGCGCGCATCCGGCGGGTCATCGGCCGGACTCTTCACGGGATCCGCCGGTGGGCCCGTCCGTGGACCCGCCCGCGGCCCCGTCGGCGGACCCGTCCGTGGGGCAGGGGCGGGTGTGATCGCGCGGGTGCGAGGACGAGGGGGAGGCGGACTGGTTGCGCGGATAGGTCGTGGTGTCGCTGAGCGCGGCGAGCTGCACCCCGTTCCAGTGGTAGCGCACGGCGTTCTCGCCGCCTTCCTTCGGGGTGCGCAGGAGCAGATCGCTGCCGACCGTCTCGATGCACGGCCGCTGCCCGCCGGACTTGAGGATGCGGTACGCCTTGCCGTCGCGTGCCGTGTAGACCGCGACGACCGTACGTCCGGAGGGGGTGTCGACGGCGACGACCAGTTCGGGCCGGCCGTCCCCGGTCAGATCGACGAGGCGCGGCGGCCGGATGCCGGAGCGGCCCGGTCCGGAGATGTCACGGAGCCGGGCGTAGCCGCGCATGTCCGGGTCCGCGCGCAGCACATCGCGTACGGCCGTCTTGGCGAAACCGTCCTCGGGCACGGAGAGACCCTTGAGCGCCGCCGGCGGTTCCTGTCCTGCCGCCCCGTCGCCGAGCGCTTTCGGCAGCGACTCCGACCAGGCCGGCCATACGGCCTCGGGGTGCGGCTGCTCGGATACGGCGGGGGCCGGAGTGCCCGCGTCGAGACCGTTGCGGTCCCCACAGCCCGCGAGCAGCGCGGCGGCCAGGGCGGCTACGGCCACGGCCTGCGGCAGGTGGCGGGGACGGGAGTTCATGGCGTGCGGTCCAGGTAGGTCTCGCGGGCTCCGGAGCGGGGGGTGGTGGCCGACCAGGGGGATGCCGGGGATTCGGCGAGGGGTCGGCCACCACAATGGAACGGTAAAGGGCGTGCATCACGGAAACCCGCCCGTTATGTAACAGTCAGGGCCAGTAGTGACGAATACCGACAAATAGGGACTTTCGTCCTGGGGTTCCAGGGCAACTCGACTGCGGAAAGGAAGGCGTGGACGTGAGTATGGGCACGGGTGCGGGGGACGGTACGGGAGGCAAGGGCGAGGACGGTGCGGAGCTGTCCGCGGCCTCCGGTGTGTGGACGGTTCTGACGACGACGGACGCGGCGCTCAAGGCCCAACTGCTCGCGCGCGGTGCGGTCGACGCACGGCTCGCGGCCTGTGCGCAGATCTCCGCGCCGGTCACGTCGGTGTACCGCTGGGAGGGGAAGCTCGAGACGTCCGAGGAGTGGCAGATCCTGTTCAAGACCACGGCGGAGCGCTATCCGCACCTGCAGGAGTGGCTCCAGGAGGCGCACGACTACGACACCCCCGAGATCATCGCGACCCCGGTCGCGGCGGGCAGCGCGGCGTATCTGGACTGGGTCCGCAGGGAGACGACTCCGTGAGGGGAGCCGACGGGGCGGGGAGCGGGGCCGAC
>NZ_JAAKZW010000305.1 GCF_011044995.1 Streptomyces mesophilus
TGGCGGTGCTGAGGGGCATCGAGGGTCCTCTGCGTCCGTGGGGTGCGCGTGGCTGTATCCGGTGGGGTGCGCGCGGGCTGAGTCGGCGTTGTCAGTGGGTGTCGATAGCCTTGATAGGGCTCGGCCCCCGGGAGGGAGGGGTCTGTCCGGCCCACTCGGCCAGGCGCCCCGAGGCACGTCCGTCGTGTTACGTCTCCGCTGCCGCCGCGTTGCGGTCAACTCGGGCGGGAGCGGCCACGATCCGGGTGCCGGTGCGGCCGGCGAGTGCCTCGCCGAGCGCGGCCGGTGCGGTGATGAGGACGCTGCTGCCACCGCCCGCGAGGAAGTCGAGGGCGGCGCGGATCTTCGGGCCCATGCTGCCCTCGGGGAACTGACCGTCCGCGAGGTGCCGTTCGGCCTCGGGGACGTCGAGGCGGTCCACGAAGCGCTGACGGGGCGTACCGAAATCGAGGGCGATCCGTTCGACACCGGTCGTGATGATGAGTTCCTGTGCGCCTAGCGCCCCGGCGAGCAGCGCGGAGGTGGCGTCTTTGTCGACGACGGCCTCGACGCCGCGGAGTGATCCGTCGGGGGCCGCCACCACCGGGATGCCGCCACCACCACCGGCGATCACCACCTGCCCGGTGGCGAGCAGCGCGGCGATCGCGTCCTGTTCCACGACCAGGCGCGGGGCGGGGGACGGTACGAGACGGCGCCAGCCACGGCCCGCGTCCTCACCGATGGACCAGCCGTGCCGGATGGCGAGCCGTTCGGCCTCGTCCCGGGTGTAGTGCGTGCCGATCGGCTTGGTGGGACGCGCGAAGGCCGGGTCGGCCGCGTCGACGACCGTGTGGGTCAGTACGGCGACCGGCCGGACGCCGGCGGGCAGGGCGCCCGAGAGGCCGCGGGCGAGGATGTAGCCGATGCTGCCCTGGGAGTCGGCCACGCACATGTCCAGGTCGAGCAGCGGGAGTTCGGGGGCGATCTCGGCCACCAGGTCGGAGCGGCGCTTGATGAAACCGACCTGCGGACCGTTGCCATGCGTGACGACCACGCGGGCGCCGGCACGCACCAGGGCGGCCACGGGAGCGGCCAACTGCCGTGCGGCGTCGAACTGTTCGTCGATGGTGGCCCGCCGGCCGCCGCGCAGCAGCGCGTTGCCGCCGATCGCGAGCACGGTGGTGGGCCGGTCGGAGTGCCGCGGAAGCGGCCGTACGGGTGTGCGGACCGCGGGTTCTTCGGGCATGTCAGGACGATAGAAATGCGGGCGCCCGGGGTCATGGGCATCCCATGCCAGAAGCGGGCGGGGCCTGTTGACGTCTGCTGACAGTGTGGCCGGGCGGGGAGCGGCGCGTGCCGCGCAAGGGCGCGCGGTCAGGTGCGCGCGGCCCGTTCCGGTGAAAGGCCCGCCCCCGTTCCGGCGAAAGACCCGCCCCGAAGAATCGTATACAGTCTTCTGTCCGCGGCGTTTACAGTCCATGAACTCGCGCTCATAGTGGCCAACGTGGCCGGTTCCCCAGTGCTCGCCAGACCCATCGCCCCCGCCGCGGCTCTGACCGTGGCGCAGGCGCTGGAGCTGCCCGCCCTCGCGGGCGCCCGCCTGGTGGCGGGGCATGCCGGGGCGCCGCATCCGATCCGGGTCGCCAACATCATGGAAGTGCCGGACATCGTCCGCTGGATGCGCGGCGGCGAGTTCCTGCTCACCACGGCCTATGCGGTACGTGACGACGAACGGGCCCTTGCCGCGCTCGTCCCGGAGATGGACCGGCGCGGGCTCGCCGCACTCGGCGTCAAGGTCGGCCCGTATCTGCCGGTGCTCCCGGAATCCATGCTGCGGGCGGCCGACGAACTCGGCTTCCCCATCGTGGAGTTGCCCGGCGAGGTCATGCTGAACGACATCCTCTCCGAGGTCATCGGGACCGTGCTCAACCGCCAGGCCCTCAGCCTGGAACGCTCCCAGGCGCTGCGCGAACGCCTCTCGCAGGCGGTCCTGAACGGCGGCTCCCAGCACGAACTCATCGTGCTGCTCGCCCATGAGACCGGCTGTCCCGCCGCCTTGCGCGCCGTCGACGGCACCGTCCTGAACGCCGCGGGTACGGTCCCCGACGGCGTGGAGCCGAGTGTCACCCGGCCGATCACCGTGGGCGGGCGGACGCTCGGTGAGGTGGCGCTGTGGGGCGAGGGCTGCCGTACGACGGACACCGAACTCGCCCTAGCCGTCGAGCATGTGGCCAGCCTCGCCACGATGCTCCTGGTGCAGGAACGCGCGCTGGCCGAGCGCGAGCGCCGCTACCGCACGCTGCTCCTGACCGCGCTGGTCTCGAACCCGCCCGGCGACCGCGCCGAGGCGGCCCGGCGCGCCGCCGCACTCGGCTGGGACCTGGAGCGCGCCCGCGCCACCGTGGTCGTCGAGGTCACCGCGGCGCCGGGCGCGCGGACCGCACCCGTCACCGAGGAACGGCTGCTCTCCGCCGCCCGTACCGCGCTCGGCGCGCAGACCCCGGCGTGGGGGACGCCGGGCGGGATGACGGTGCTCGCGGAGCCCGGACCCTCACTGCGGCGCACGTGCGCGGCGCTGCACCGCGCGGTCACCGCCGCCTGTCCCGCGCACACGGTCGCGGTGGGCGCGGGCACGGTGCGCGCCGACTTCGTGGAACTGCATCTCAGCCACGGCGAAGCACTCTCCGCGCTCGCCCTCGGACGTGAACTCGAAGGCCCCGCGGGCTCGTTCACGCGCCTGTACGAGGAGTGCGGGGTGTACCGGCTGCTCAACCAGCTGCCGGACGCCGAGCTGCGCTCCCTGGTGGCCGAGGCGCTCGGCCCGCTGATCGAGCACGACGCCCGGCACGACAGCAGCCTGGTGCACAGCCTGAGCGTCTATCTGCAGCGCGACCGCAACGGCGTGGACGCCGCCGAGGAGCTGCACGTCCACTACAACACGCTGCGTTACCGCCTCAAGCAGATCGAGAGGCTCACCGGCGCACCGGACAAGGATCCGATGCGCCGGCTGCAGACCGAACTGGCGCTGCACGCCCACCGGTTGCTCAGCGCGCGCCTTCACTGAGCGGCGCCTGCGGGGACTGCGTGCCCGGCTCGGCGGCGGCCCGCGCCTGGCGCGCCGCTCGCCACTGCGGCAGCGAGAACAGCAGGTAGAGGATCGCCCCGGTCAGCGGCAGCGTGTGCCACAGCTTGTCGTCGAAGCCGAAGCCGAGGACCAGATTGATGCCGAGCCCGGCGAAGTACGCGGACACGGCACGCCAGTTGACCGCCGCGACGGCAGCTGCGGACAGGTCGTAGCGTCCGCGCCGCAGCAGGAAGTAGTCGGCGACGAGGATGCCGGGGATGAGCGGGATGGCGTAGCCGAGATAGCCGAGGTAGGTCAGGAAGGCGTCGAGGATGCCCGCGCTCAGTCCGTAGTACGCGAGTCCGCAGGCCAGCACGCCGGCGATCACGTTCACGGCGATACGGGGCAGGTCGATCGCGGTCCGTCCGGCGAGCGAGGCCGCGTACATGTTGTTGACCTCGTGCGGGAAGCCCTGAACGAAGATCGCGAAGGTGGCGAGCGCACCGACGCCCACGATGCCGAAGGCCTCGCCCATATCGGCCTCGCGGACGCCGAGTCCGAGCAGGATGCCGAGCATGTTGAAGCCGAAGTTGCCGACCATGAACTCGGCGACGGTGGTGGTGTACACGGTCGACCTGGACTTGCCGAAGCGGGTGATGTCCGGGGTGACCGTGGCACCGGTCATCCACTTGTTGACCCCGAGCGCGAACAGGGCGAGCGCCGTGGCCTCCCCCGCGCGCGCCGGTTCGGCGCCCACGATCTCGCCGATGCCGCCGGCGTGGTCGATCGCGGCGATCACCGCGATCACGACGGTGACCAGCATCAGGGGCACGCTGATCCGGCCGACCCAGGTGAGGCCCTTGCCGAAGCCGACGATGGACAGGGCGGTGTACATCGCGCTGAGCACCACGCAGTAGACGAGGCCCAGCCATGGGTCCTTGCCGCCGGGCAGCACACCGGCCGTGATGCCGGTGCTGTAGCCGACGAAGCCGGCCGACAGCAGGGCGATCACCAGGGACGGCAGCCTGCTGCCGCCGCGTCCGAAGGCGGCCTGGAGGCCGAGTGCGGTGGTGATGCGTTCGCGCTGGCCGATCAGTCCGCACAGGATCGACACCACGCTGACGACGAGGGACGAGCCGACGGCGATCAGGACACCGGTCCAGAACGGGAAGAAGAGCCCGAGCGACATCCCGTACAGGAGATCGGTCGCCGACACCGTGAAGCCCATCCTGACCAAGGTGATCGACAGGGTGGAACGGCGTTCGTCGGGCGGGAGCCGGTCGGAGGCGAAGTCTTCGGTGGCTTCGGCGGCCCGTCGGGCTCGCGTCGTGGGTGTGCGGTCCGTTCGGGGACTGTCCATCCGGGGGCACCTCTTCGTTGCTGGGCAGCGGGGACGGGGCACGGATGCGGCGGGTGTCCCCGAATGTTCGCCGCCCGTGGCGGCGGCGACACTGTCAGGCGGTGCCAGCGATCGTGGCCGCGCTGCTGGCACTTCACGCCGAAGCGGACACCCCGGGGGCGGACCGTACGGTCGGGTCATGGAGCAAGCCACGGACGACACTGCCCCCGACGACGGCACGGTGCGCACCGTCAACTCCCTGCGCCGCGACACCTATGCCGACTCCGTAGCCCTGATGAGAGCCGCCCGCCGGCTCGGCGACCTGCCGGGCGTGACTGCCGCGAGCCTGGTCATGGCCACCGAGGCGAATCTGCGTCTCCTGGCCGACGCACACCTGCTCACCGCCGAGGCCGCCGAGGCCAGGCCCAATGATCTGATCGTGGCGGTACGAGGCGACGCGGAGGCACTCGCCCACGCGCTCGACGCCGTGGACGGCCTGCTGGAACAGACCGACTCCCCCACGCCCGCGGCCTCCGCCACACCGGCGGCCCGGTCCCTGACCGAGGCCGACCCCGCCACGGCCCTCGCCCTGATCTCCACGCCCGGCCCGTACGCCGCCGCCGAAGCGCTCAAGGCGCTGCGCTGCGGTATGCATGCCTTCGTCTTCAGCGACAACGTGCCGCTCGACCAGGAGATCCGCCTGAAGCGGGAAGCCCACCGCGCCGGGCTCCTCGCCATGGGTCCCGATTGCGGCACGGCGGTCATCGACGGGATACCTCTCGGCTTCGCCAACGTCCTGCGCCCCGGCCGCATCGGCCTGATCGGCGCCTCCGGTACGGGACTTCAGCAGGTCTCCTGCCTCCTGGACGCCAACGGAGAGGGCGTCCGGCAGATGATCGGCACCGGCGGCCGCGATCTGAGCGCCGACGTCGGCGGCATCACCACCCTGGACGCCCTGGAGCTCCTCGACGCCGACCCCGGCTGCGAGCTGATCGTCCTCGTCTCCAAGCCGCCCGCCCCGGAGGTCGCCGAGCGGGTGCTCGCGCGGGCCGCGCGCGCGGGCAAACCGGTCGTGGCCTGCTTCCTCGACGGCAGCGGGTCTCTCGCCGGGGACGGTGCCCGGCCTTCTGGCGGCGAAGGCACCCGGTCTTCCGCCGGCGACGGCACCCGCTCTTCCGGCGGCGGACGCGTCACGGTGGCGGGCACGCTGCGGGATGCGGCGTACGCGGTGGTCGAGGCGCTCGGCGGCAAGGCACCCCGTGGCGTCGAGCGGCCCCGACTGCCCGTCCCTCACGGCCATTTGCTGCGCGCCCTCTACGCGGGAGGCACGTTCGCGTACGAGGCCAGGCAGCTCCTCCCGGACGCGGCGACGGGAACGGAAACGGGAACGGGGATGGGTCCGGCTGCGGGCGAAGTCCTGCTCCCCGACCGGGACTTGATCCTCGACCTGGGCGACGACGCGTACACCGCGGGCCGCCCGCACCCCATGATCGACCCGACCGTGCGGGCCCGGCATCTACGGGTCGCGCTGGACGATCCCCGTACCGCCGTCGTCGTACTCGACGTCGTGCTCGGCCATGGCGCGGGAGCCGATCCCGCCGCGGCGCTCGCGGCGGAACTGGAGCGGGCGCCGTCGGGGCAACGGCCGCCGGTGGTGGCGTTCGTGGTCGGCACGGACGCCGACCCGCAGGACCGGGCGGCCCAGGAGGCCCGGCTGCGCGCGGCCGGGGCGCTGCTCGCGCCGACCAGCACCGACGCCATCGAGTGGGCGGCGGCGATGGTGACTTCGCCCGGGCATGAGCGTGCCCAGGAACTGACCACGGCAGGAGGCGCCGTATGACGGCATCGGTTGGCGGCACCCCGGACCGCATGACGGCATCGATCGGCGACACCCCGGACCGTATGACGGCATCGATCGGCGGCACCCCGCGCGGCACGACGGCGCTGCTCGGTGCGGCGCCGGTCCGTATCGCCGCGGTCGGCGTGCCGGATTTCGCGGAGGTGCCGCGCAGCGCGGGCGCGGACGTCACCGCGCTCGACTGGCGGCCGCCGGCGTCCGGTGAACCGGAGTTGGCCTGGCGTCTCGCCGAACTGACCGGCCACCCCGCTGTCGAGGCCGCCAACCAGGAGGCCGTCGCACGCCTGCTCGCCGTGCGCCCCGTATGGACCCGCGTGCTGCCGGCCCGCGAGGCGATCCCCGCACTCGACGACTCCGGCCGCCGCCTCCTGCTGCACGCGGGCCCGCCCCTCGCCTGGCCGGACATGTGCGGTCCGATGCGCGCGGGCGTGATCGGCGCGGCGCTGCTCGAAGGCTGGGCGGACTCCGCCGAAGCGGCCGAACGCCTCGCGGACGGCGGTGCGTTGGAGTTCGCGCCGTGCCATCACCATGAAGCGGTCGGCCCGATGGGCGGCATCATCTCGCCCTCCATGCCGCTGATCGAGGTCGAGGACCGGGCGACCGGCCGCCGCGCCTACTCCAACCTCAATGAGGGAGCGGGCCGTTGTCTGCGCTATGGAGCGCTGGGCGAGGACGTGATGGAGCGGCTGCGCTGGATGGGGTCGGTGCTCGCGCCCGCCTTGAGCGCCGCGCTGCACGCGCGCGGCGAAGGCGTCGATCTGCGGGCGATCACGGCGCAGGCCCTCCAGATGGGCGACGAGTGCCACAGCCGCAACACGGCCGCCTCGGCCCTGCTCCTGCGGGAACTCGCCGCCGATCTCTCCGGTACGGCTCACGCCCGGGAGGTCCTGCGCTTTCTGTCCGACAACCACTACTGGTTCCTGAACTTCTCGATGGCCGCGGCGAAACTGGCGACCTCCGCCGCGCACGGGGTGCCGCACTCCACCTTGGTGACCGCGTTCGCCCGCAACGGGGTCGAGGTCGGGATCCGGGTCAGCGGCCTCGGCGACGCATGGTTCACCGCGCCCGCCACCCAGGTCCGCGGCCTGTACTTCGCCGGGTACGGGCCCGAGGACGCCAACCCCGACATCGGCGACAGCGCAATCACGGAGACGTACGGGCTCGGTGGCTTCTCGCTGGCCGCGGCGCCCGCGATCACGGGGTTCGTGGGCGGCACGGTCGAGGAGGCGCTGCGCACCAGCCGCGAGATGGCCCGTATCTCCCTCGCCCGCCACGAGGCCTACCGCCTCCCGGCTCTCGGGGGCGTGGGCGCGCCGGTCGGCATCGACGTACGGGCGGTCCTGGACACGGGGATCGTGCCGGTCGTGACGACGGGGATCTCCCACCGCGAGCCGGGCATCGGACAGATCGGCGCGGGCCTCACCCACGCGCCGCTCGAGTGCTTCGCCAAGGCGTTGGAGGCGATACGGGTGCCTGCCTTGGACGCCGCACCCGTGGCCGTGGCCGTGGCCGTCTCGCCGTGACCCCCGAATGAGTGCCTTATGAGTTCCGCGTGAGTCCCGCCGCGCTCCCGTGCGCTGCGTCCACACTCGTCGAGCCGCTGGTGCGGGGGCGTCGGCGGTGGGCTCGCATGGTCGGTGTCACCGGGAAGGCGGTGTATCTGCTGCCGTACGAGGAGGAGTCGGCCGGGAACAGGTCGCTGCTCGCTCTGGTTGCCCCCACAGGGGTACGCGTCCCGTCGGCGGTCCTGTTGTCCCGCGCGGCGGGCGAGCACCCCTTCACGGGGATCGACCCGGGCGCCGTCGCCCGCATCGGCGGCGGCCGGGTCGAGCTGGGGCCGCTGCGCCTGGCGGCCGGGGTGTCCTGGGCGCCGCCCCGCGTCCAGGGCACACCGGTCGCGCAGGCGCTGCCGGCGCTTGCGCGGTTCGGTCCACCGCGCCAACTCACGGGTGGCGTGGCTCCGTTCGCCAGGCAGTTGGCCGAGACGCTGGGCGCGTGGCCCGCCCGCGTCGGGGCCCGGCCCCACCCTCTCCG
>NZ_JAAKZW010000306.1 GCF_011044995.1 Streptomyces mesophilus
GCGTCGGGCGGCCAATCAATGGAAGCCACTGACGGCAGAACGTTGAAAGCCACACCCGACGCCCCTGGGTGGACGAACCATACGAAGGGCTCGCCCGGTCCCGCAGAACAACGTAGGGAACGTTGAGCTGGTCGAAGCCGCCTTGTCCGCGACCGGCCGCCGTCTGGTCGTGCTGGATGACGGCGAGGTCGAGGATGATCTGGTGCGCGACATGGTCGAGGTGCTGACCTCGTTGTGTGCCCGCCTGTACGGGCGCCGCTCGGCGAAGAACCGTGCCGAGAAGGCCCTTGAGGCGGCGGCAGCCGATGAGTGAGCCGAAGAAGAAGGTGCTCCGTCCGATCGAGGCGCCGTTTGTCGTCCTGGGCCCGTCGGGTGTGGCGATCCGTGACTGTCTCAAGCACCTCGCCGACGAGGATGACAAGGTGTTGCGGCTGGTCGGTGAACATCTCGGACGGCTCGCCTCGGCTGACCTGAAAGACCGCTGCGTGGACGGCCTGGAGCACGACAGGGACTCGTGGGCGGCGAGGAAGCAGGGCCTGACCTCGCAGTCGTCACCCCGCTGGGCTGGGAGCATCACCAGGGCCACACACGATCAGTGGGCACTGTCGCGGCGCTGTCAGCTTGCCCGCATCCAAGGGCTTGAGGCCGGGGTGCGCACGCTCAAGCATCGTTTGTCCCAGAAGATCGGGGCCAAGGGTACCAAGCGGGCGCCGGGCGGATACCGCTCGAAGAGCGAGTGGTTTCACAAGTCCCGCCGTTTGGCGACGTTGGAACATCGCCTCGATAGTGTCCTCGGTGAGCGTGATGCCGGTGTCGTACACGTCGTACGTGGCGGCCGGAGACTCCTGGGCAACCGGCACCACCTCGACAAGGCGCAACTCACCGAGGCCCAGTGGCGACAGCAATGGGAGGCCGCACGCTGGTTTCTCGCCGCCGACGGCGAGTCCGGCAAACGCTTCGGCAACGAGACGATCCGGGTCGCCCCGGATGGCGAGGTCTCGATCAAGTTGCCCGCGCCGCTCGCCCGCCTGGCCAACTCCAAGCACGGTCGGTACGTCCTCGCCTCCCAGGTAGCTTTCACGCATCGGGGCGCCGAGTGGCGCGACCGTGTCGAAGACAACCGGGCCGTGGCGTACCGCATCCACTTGGATGTGGAACGCGGGCGCTGGTACCTCACCGCCTCATGGACCCGGCCGGTGGTCCAGATGATCCCGCTGGCGACGGCGCGCGCTCAGGGCATGATCGGCGTGGATACCAATGCCGACCACTTCGCCGCCTACCACCTCGACGTGCACGGCAACCCGGTCGGGGACCCGCGCCGCTTCTTCTACGACCTGTCCGGCACCGCCGATCACCGCGACGCCCAAGTACGGCACGCCATCAGCCAGTTGCTGCACTGGGCAATACGCTGCGGCGTCAACGCAATCGGCATCGAGAACCTGGACTTCACCGCCGAGAAGACCCGCGAGAAGCACGGTCGCAAGAAGTGGTTTCGGCAACTCCTCTCGGGCATGCCCACCGGCAAACTCAAAGCCCGGCTCGTCTCCATGGCCTCCGAACGCGGCCTGTCCCTCGTCGCCGTCGATCCCGCGTACACCTCGATGTGGGGCGATCAGCACTGGCGCAAGCCCCTGAACAGCACCAAACGCAAGATGTCCCGACACGATGCCGCAGGTATCGCGATCGGGCGACGCGCCCTCGGACACCCGATCCGGCGACGGACGGCACCGCCCCACGACGACCAGAGTGATCGTCGCGGGCATCGGACCGCCCAGGCCGGACCAGGCGACCGAGGGCGTGAGGGAACCCGCCCACCCGTCACGGAACGTGCACACGATGCACGAACCCGGACTGGGAGACAGCGAACGCGGGCAACCAGCGCATCCAACACCGTTCGGGATGCGCGCAGTTCCAGGAGCTGGCAACAGATGTCACTCCTGAACACTGTTTAGGAACGGTACTCAGTCCCAGGATGAGTACCTGAGCCCTGACCGCTCACCCCCGCCGCGCGCGACCGTATCCGCATGGCATCAGACGTGCGCGTACTCGCGGAGAACACACCGGCCACCAGGGACCGGTACATGGATCTGCTCCGAGTGGCATCGCTCGCCACCGTGGTGTTCGGGCACTGGCTGATGGCCGCCGTGAGCACCGACGCGGCGGGGCAGGTCCAGCTCGGCAACCTGCTCGCCGAGGTTCCCCAACTGCAGCTGCTCACCTGGGCGTTGCAGATCATGCCGGTGTTCTTCTTCGTCGGCGGGTTCTCGCACGCGCTGTCCTACCGTTCCCTGGAGCGGAAGTCCGAGGACGGCTCCTCGGTGTACGCGGCCTTCCTGCGCACCCGGCTGCAGCGGCTCCTGCGTCCCACCATGGTGTTCATCCTGGTGTGGGGAGCGGCGGCGCTCATTCTCCAACTCATCGGCGGCAGCCCGCACTTGGCCGACGTCACCCTGCGGCTCGTGACCCAGCCGCTGTGGTTCATAGGGATCTATCTCGCGATGGTCGCCTTCACGCCGCCGCTGCTCAAGCTGCACGAGCGGTACGGGTGGGGCGCGTTCGGCGGTCTTGTCGCCGCGGCCGCCGCGGTGGATCTGCTGCGGTTCGCGGCCGGGGTCCCGTACGTGGAGTTCCTGAACTTCGCGTTCGTCTGGCTCGCCGTCCACCAGCTCGGCTTCCTGCGCGCCGACGGCCGCCTTCGCCTTCCGTCCCTGCTCGCCGCCCTGGGTGTCGTCGGGGCGTCGGCGCTCGTGGCCTTCGGCCCGTACCCGCTGAGCATGGTCGGGATGCCCGGCGAGAAGGTCTCCAACATGGCGCCGCCCACCTTCGCCCTGCTCTGCCACGGCCTGTGGCTGGTGGGCGCGGTCGAGCTGGTGCGGCGTCCGGCGGCGCGGTGGCTGCGGCAGCCCAAGGTGTGGCGGACCGTCGTCGCCGCGAACGGGATCTCGATGACCGCGTTCCTGTGGCATCTGACGGCGATGCTCGGGGTGTACGGGGTGCTGCTCGGCCTCGACGTCACGCTGCCCGCTCCGGCGACGGCGGCCTGGTGGGCGCAGGTGCCGGTGCGGGTGGTCGGGGCGGCGGTGCTGACGGCGGTGCTCGTCGCGGCGTTCCGGGGCTTCGAGCGTCCCGCGGCCGCGCGCCCTGTCGGCCCGAGCCCGCGGACCGCAGGCCCGAGCCCGCGGGCCGGTGGCTCGGGGCCGCTGGCCGCGCTCGGCATCACGCTCTGTCTGTTCGGCGTGCTCGGGCTCTCGATGGTCGGCTACGGAGACCTTCTGGAGGGCCACTCGGCCATGCTGATCGCGTTCCGCGTCACCGCTCCGGTCGCGGTCGCCATGGCGCTGTGCGGCTGGTTTCTGGTGGAGCGGGCGGGCAAGGAACGGATCCGGCCCGCCCGCGAGATCAGCCGTTGACCCGTATCGACTGCTTCGCCAGCTCGTACGCGGGCCGGACCACCGTCTCGTCCTCGAGGTCCGAGCCCTCGAGCGACACCACGACCGTGCCCTGCGGCGTGCGGACCGCGAAGGCGCGCGTCGTGCGCTTCTCCTCGAAGAGCGGGTCGAGCTCCGAGTAGACGACCTCGACCGCGTCCGCGGGACCCGCCTTGAACGAGGTGTACTTCTCGTCGGCGTGGCCGTCGGCCTCGGCCACGAAACCCTCGAGGACCTTGCGCGGGTCGGCTCCGGTCCTGGGTTCCTCGAGATACGTCCGCAGGAATCCGGCCTTCCCGGTCGCCCTCGCACTGATCTCGCAGCGGACCATGACCGGACCCCGCGTGGCGATGCCTTCGAGGAGTTCGGCCAACTCGTCCTCGCTGAGCTCGCTGTCGGCGTCGGCGTCAGGGGCGGTGTCGATGGCCGAGGCCTTCCACTTCGCCGCGATCCCGAACGTCACCGGAAGCTCGCACGCCGAGCCGGCCGCGCCGATGCTGCCGCCCGCCTTCGTGGGCGGGCTGCTCTTCGAATCGCCGCCCTGCAAGTCACCGTTCTTGGAGTCCTCGGACTTGCCGGCGCCGGACGCCTTGCCGCCCGAGGCCTCGGAACCCTTGCCGTCCCCATCGCCGGAACACCCCGCCACCAGCCCCGCCATCACGGCCGCCGCCAGCACTCCCCGTACCACCGCACTGCGCATGTCGCTGCTTCCCGCCCCTGTGCTCATGTGCTCCCGCCCCCCGGGAGATCGCCGAACGATAGCGCGCCCCATGGGGCGACTACCCTGGTAGGTCGGTCGCGGAAGTCGATCGTCGAACCCCCGGTACAGGAGTGAACGTGGCCGTCAATCTGGTCAATGTCGAGTCCGTGAGCAAGGTGTACGGCACCCGTGCCCTGCTCGACGGGGTCTCGCTCGGCGTCTCCGAGGGGGACCGGATCGGCGTCGTGGGGCGCAACGGTGACGGCAAGACCACCCTGATCCGCATGCTCGCCAAGCTGGAGGAGGCCGACACCGGCCGCGTCACCCACAGCGGCGGGCTCCGGCTTGGCGTGCTCACGCAGCACGACTCGCTCGACCCGGAGGCCACCGTCCGGCACGAGGTGATCGGGGACCTCGCCGACCACGAGTGGGCGGGCAGCGCCAAGATCCGCGACGTGCTCCAGGGTCTCTTCGGCGGGCTCGACATGCCCGGCTTCCCGCAGGGCCTCGACACCGTGATCGGGCCGCTGTCCGGTGGTGAGCGCCGGCGGATCGCGCTGGCCAAGCTGCTCATCGCCGACCAGGACCTGATCGTCCTGGACGAGCCCACGAACCATCTCGACGTCGAGGGCATCTCCTGGCTCGCCCGGCATCTCCAGGAGCGCCGCTCCGCGCTCGTCTGCGTGACGCACGACCGGTGGTTCCTCGACCAGGTCTGCACGCGGATGTGGGATGTGCAGAAGGGCGATGTCTTCGAGTACGAGGGCGGCTACAGCGACTACGTGTTCGCGCGCGCCGAGCGGGAGCGGATCGCCGCGACCGAGGAGACCAAGCGGCAGAACCTGATGCGCAAGGAGCTGGCCTGGCTCAGGCGCGGCGCCCCGGCCCGTACCTCCAAGCCGCGCTACCGCATCGAGGCCGCCAACGAGCTGATCGCCGATGTGCCGCCGCCGCGCGACAACAGCGAGCTGAGGAAGTTCGCGAGCGCCCGGCTCGGCAAGACGGTCTTCGACCTCGAGGACGTCTCCGTACAGGTCGGCGACAAGATGCTGATGAAGCACATCACCTGGCAGCTCGGCCCCGGCGACCGCATCGGTCTGGTGGGCGTGAACGGCGCGGGCAAGACCTCGCTGCTCCGCGCGCTGGCCCAGGCAGCCCGTACGCAGGGGGAGACGCAGCCTGTCGCCGGGCGGATCGTCGTCGGCAAGACGGTCAGGCTCGCGTATCTCTCGCAGGAGGTCGGTGAACTCGACCCCGAACTGCGGGTGTTGCAGGCCGTGCAGCAGATCAGGGACCGCGTCGACCTCGGCAAGGGCCGGGAGATGACCGCCGGGCAGCTGTGCGAGCAGTTCGGGTTCAGCAAGGAGAAGCAGTGGACCCCCGTCGGGGACCTGTCCGGTGGTGAGCGGCGCCGGCTGCAGATCCTGCGGCTGCTCATGGACGAGCCCAATGTGCTCTTCCTCGACGAGCCCACCAACGACCTCGACATCGAGACCCTCACCCAGCTCGAGGACCTCCTCGACGGCTGGCCGGGCTCGATGATCGTGATCTCCCACGACCGGTTCTTCATCGAGCGGACCACCGACAAGGTGTACGCGCTGCTCGGCGACGCCACCCTGCGGATGCTGCCGCGCGGGCTCGACGAGTACCTGGAGCGCAGGCAGCGGGTGCTCGCCATGGAAACGGCCGCCACCGCCGCGGCCGCTCCGGCCGCCCCCGCGGCGCCGGCGCCCGGGAAGTCGGCCGCCGACCAGCGTGCGGCCAAGAAGGAGCTGCAGAAGATCGAGCGGCAGTTGGACAAGATCTCCGAGAAGGAGACCAGGCTGCACGCGCAGATCGCCGACAATGCGACCGACTTCGGCAAGGTCGCCGGCCTCGACACCCAGCTCAGGGAACTCGCCGGTGAGCGCGAGGAGTTGGAGATGAAGTGGCTGGAGCTGGCGGAGGACGCCCAGTAGGGACGTTCACACGGCCTTCGCCGCCGCAGTAACAGCCGTATCACGGGCCGGTCCTCCCTTGGGAACAGGGGAGCGACCGGCCCTTGGCGTACTGCGGCCGAGTGATAGAAAGAACTCCCGCCGAAGTGAAGCAGAGTTGCGGGAACCATGCCCGATTCGCTCCTTTCCGGGGGGATTTGAGACCGCCAACGGAATTGCGGGGGAGGCCGGTCGGGCAGCGGGTTCCGCGTGATGAGGTAGTCCGAACGATGAGCCAGCCGCCCCAGCCGCCAGGACCGCCGTCCGGGCCCCCCGGGGGATTCGGGGGACCGCAGCAGCAGCCCGGCACTCCGCCGCCGCCCGCGGGCCAGCCCCCGGCTCAGCCCGGTTACGGGTACCCGCAGGGCCCGCCCGCCGACCCGTCGCAGTCCGGGCCGTACGCCCAGCAGCCGGGACCGTACGCCCAGCAGCCCGGGCCCTACGCCCAGCAGCCGGGTCCCTACGGGCAGCCGGCCGGCCCGTATCAGCAGCCGGGGCCCGGTTACGGCTACCCGCAGCAGGCCCAGTACCCCGGCGCACCCGCGCCCGGCGGTCCGGGCGGGCCGGGTGGACAAGGCGGTCAAGGCGGCGGTTTCGGGCGGTTCTTCAAGGGCAAGCCCGGGGCGATCGTGGCGGCGGTCGTGGCCGGACTCCTCGTCATCGGCGGTGGTGCGTTCTTCCTCGTACGGGGAGACGACAAGCCGAAGGAACCCGTCGCCAAGCCCAGCGCGGACGGCAAGAAGGACCCGCAGCCGTCCGAGTCCGTGGACCAGGGCGACGGCAAGGGCACCGGCAAGCAGGACGCGTCGATCAACGACGGCATCAAGGACGGCGAGGTCCCGGCCTGGCTCGCGATGAACGGCCAGGACGTACCGGGCAACGGTGCGGAGCTGTTCGACATCTGGACCCAGGGCGATGTCGTGGTGCAGGCCGCCTACCGCGAGGTCACCGCGTTCTCGGTGAAGGACGGCAAGGAGAAGTGGTCGGTCGAGCTGCCCTTCGAGGTGTGTGACACCCCGAAGCACCAGACGCCCGACGGCAAGGTCGTCATCGCGCACAAGTCCGGTACCAGCGACCGCGCGAAGTGCTCGCAGCTGATGATGATCGACCTCAAGACCGGCAAGGAGGGCTGGACCAAGGAGGTCAAGGCGGGCGGCGCGTTCGACAGCGTCATCTCGCTCGACCTGGTGATCTCCGGGGACACCCTGCTCGCCGGCCGCGATCTGTCCGGTGTGGCCTACCGCGTCAGCGACGGCAAGGAGATCTGGCAGGCGAAGAAGGAGGACACCGGGGTCTGCTTCCCGACCGCGTACGCGGGCGGCAAGAAGCTGCTCGGTGTCGACCACTGCGGTGCCAGCTCGCCCAACGAGCACGAGCGGCTCAAGGAGTTCGACCCCGGCACCGGCAAGGTGAAGTGGCGCTACGAGATCAAGAAGGGCTGGAGCGTCAACCGGGTCTACTCGGAGTCGCCGATCGTCGTCTCGCTCACCAACGACGAGGACAAGTCCTGGTCGATCGCCGCGTTCACCGACGCCGGCAAGCTCCGCTCGCAGCTCCAAGGCGGCAAGGACAGCTTCCGCCAGCAGTGCGGGGGCCTCGGCATCGGCAGCGAGAACTCGCAGAGCTGCGACGGGATGGTCGCCGGCGGCGACACCTTCTACATGGCCACCGAGCCGAAGAAGTCCGGTGACTACAACCGCGTCAACGAGGTCGTCGCCTTCGACCTCGCCACCGGCAAGCCCAAGTGGCGCTCCAAGGTCGACAACCGCCAGGTGCTGCCGCTGACGGTGGTGGGCTCGGACCTCATCGGATACGTGGACGCCACCTACGACACCGGCGGCCAGATCGTGAAGTTCGGGCCGAACGGCGGAAAGCCGACGGTGCTGCAGAAGCACTCCAGCGGTGCGCAGTCCGTGGAGAGCTCGATGTTCAGCGGACCGCTCGCCTATGCCGACGGCCGGTTCTTCATGACGTCCTCACGTCTCATGGGTGACGACGGCGAAGAGGAAGCCCGCATGCTGTCCTTCGGCAAGTGACAACCACTGAACAAGTCCCCGACTTCCCGTATCACTTGAGGTAGAGATCCCCATGTCGCAGCCGCCCCAGCCACCCAACGAGCAGCCCCCGGGCTTCGGTGCACCCCAGGAC
>NZ_JAAKZW010000307.1 GCF_011044995.1 Streptomyces mesophilus
GGTCTGCTCCGCAGACACAACGCGCCGTCGCTACGCGACGGAAGCAGCACCGCGCTCCGCGCGGTAACCGGGACTCCGTCCCGGGAGTTGAGGTCACTCCGTGACCTCAACGGCCAACTCCGTTGGCCGTGGCTCGGATCGCTCCGCGATCCGGCCGGCTGTTTACGCTCCGCGCAAACAGCAAGGCCAGCAGCAAGAACGGGGGCTCCGGTGGCTTGTCGAACCTGGCTTGCCTGGTTCGGAGTTGTCACGTCAGGTTCACTCGAAGGGTGGTGGGATGCCCGGCCGGCGGCTACGAAGCGGTAGCGTGGAATCGTCAGTATGTGTCCCCGTCTATCTCTGTCGACCGGATGCATCACCCGTAGGGTTTGGAGATCTACCCCACCCCCTCTCCAAAGATCAAGGACTCGTCATGCCCATTCGTCCCTCACATCACGAGCAGCCCACCCGCCTCGGTAGCCGGATCCTGCCTCCACGTGACCATCAACCTGACCTTCTCGACAGGGTGGTTGTGGCTCTCACTCCGCCGCCTGGAACCGCGTTCCCGGAGCAAGGGCTTCGGGTGACTCTCGCCTCGGCGCCTGGTTCGGGCAAGACGTGGATCAGTCGGGAGGCGGCTCGTCAGCTGGCTCCCCGTCGGCGGGTGCTGGTGATGGTCCCCACGATCGATCTGCTGATCCAGACCGCCGCGTGGTGGCGGGCTGCCGGCCACACCGAGCCTGCCATCGCGGTGTGCTCGAAGGGGCATGCGCAGCTGCGGGAGTTGGGGGTGCGGTGTACGACGAGTGCGCCGCGGTTGGCGCTGTGGGGTGGCGGTGGGCCGGTCACGGTTTTCGCGACCTACAACTCGCTTGAGGATCGCGTTGAGGGCGGCGAGACGGTGCCTGGTCCGCTGGAGCAGGCCATGGCTGGGTTGTTCGGTCAGCGGCTGGATGGGTTCGATCTTGCTGTCCTGGATGAGGCGCACCGTACGTCGGGGCTTCTTGGGAAGCCGTGGGCGGTCATTCATGACAACGTGCGTATCCGGGCGGATCGTCGGTTGTATATGACGGCGACGCCTCGGTTGTGGGAGCTGCCGAGTGTGGAGGCGGGTTCGGCGGCTGCGGAGGGGTTGGGCGGGCAGTTGGTTGCGTCCATGGACGATGAGGAGATCTACGGTCAGCAGATCGTGTTCGGGCTGTTGGAGGCGGTTGAGCGGGGTGTCCTGGCGCGTTTTGAGATTGATGTTTTGGAGATCCAGGGTCCTGCTGCTCAGGGTTCGCTGACGCTGGAGGGTGCGCGGGAGCGGCGGGTGGCGGCTTTGCAGGCTGCTTTGTTGGCGCATTGGAAACAGAGCGGGCTGCGGTCCGTGATCACTTTTCATCATCGGACTCGGGATGCGATGCGGTTTGCCCGGGGTTTGCCGTCGGTCGCCCGCGATCTGTACGAGAGCGACCCTGACCGGTACCCGGACCCTGTGGGGGTCGTGGCGGAGTGGCTGTCCGCTGAGCACTCGGTGGAGGATCGCCGGCGGGTGGCGGGGCAGTTCGCCGACGGGGTCGACGATGACGGTGTGGAGACGTTGGTGTCGTACCTGTCGGTGTGCAAGCTGCTCGGAGAAGGAGCGGACCTCACCGGGAAGCGCGGCGTCGACGCCGTCGCGTTCGCGGACACGCGTGGCAGCGTGGTCGATGTCGTGCAGAACACCGGGCGTGCGCTGCGGCAGCAGCCTGGTGAAGGGAAAGTCGCGCGGATCCTCGTGCCCATCTTCCTCAGGCCGGATGAAGACCCTGAGGACATGACGTCCTCCCCCAGCTACCGGCCGTTGGTGGCGATCCTGCAGGCGCTGCGTGCCCATGACGAGCAGATCGTCGAGAAGCTCGTGCTGCGTCAGGATCACAGCGGCCGCGGGGCGGCCGATGAGGTTCTCGTCGACGACCCGCAGTACGTGCGCGAGACCGGCACCGCTGCCGGGGAGGAGGGTGAAGCTGAAGGTGAGAGTGAAGGTGCGCGGGTGTCTGGGGATGCGGCGTTGCTGCGATTCTTCGCTCCGCGCGATGCCCTGGCGGTCGCGCGGTTTTTGCGAACGCGGGTGCTGCAGCCGCAGTCCGAGGTGTGGCTGACCGGGTACAACCTGCTGTGTCGGTGGGTGGCCGAGCAGGGGCATGCTCGTGTGCCGCTGCAGGAGCGGGTGCTGCGTCACTCTCAGGTGGAGCCCGAGGCCCGGTCAGGGAGGGATGTAGGGCAGGAGGTGACGTATCCGTTGGGGCAGTGGTGTGCCGAGCAGCGGCGGGCGCACCGGGTTGGGGTGTTGCGGGCGTGGCGGTTCCAGCTGCTGGATGAGCTCGGGATGGAGTGGGAGGGGGCGGATGCGCGGTTCGCGGCGAAGGTCTCGTTGTTTCGTCGCTACTACGAGGAGCACGGCACGCTGGCAGCCCCCTTGGCGGCCGTGTTCGAGGGGCAGCCGATCGGGCAGGACCTGTCGAACCTGCGCAAACCGAATGGGTTGGGGAAGAAGCCGGAGCGGGCGCAGCGGAGGCGTGCGCAGTTGGAGGCGATCGACCCGCATTGGAATCCTGAGTGGCCTTTGGTGTGGCAGCGGCACTGGGCGAAAGTTGCGTGGTGCCTGGACGGTGGGGCGCAGCTGTCCCACCTGTCCCCCGGTCTCATGGTCGGTGGTGACGATGTGGGTGCGTGGCTGGTCGAACAACGTCATTCCTGGCAGAGCCTGAGTACAGGCCAACGCGCACGCCTGGCTGAGATCGGCGTCCACGTGCCTGCTGGTGAGGTCGAAGCCGTGACCCACCTCGCCCTCGAGGCCGGCATCCTGCCTGTGACCGTGCCAGCCGGTGCGAGTACGTGGGAGAAGGGCGTGGCGGCGCTACGCCAGTACAAGGCGCGCGAGGGGCATGTACGGGTCCCCCGCGGCCATCGGGAAACCCTGCGCATCGACCACGGCGCGGGAGACGTACGCGAAGAGCATGTACGGCTTGGGGTGTGGCGCAGCAACGCCCGCAACCGCCGCAGTCGGCTTTCTGCCGAGCAGGTTCAGGAAGCCGAACAACTCGGCCTCCTTACCTGAGAGCAGGCGGTACCCCTTCCGATGTGCTGCCCCCAACGGTGAGCGGGTTAGTACTGGGGCAACGCGGACGCACGCCACGGTGCCACGTGAGCACGATCTGCACCTCTGGGTAATAGTTTCGGGGCGCGACTGCTACCCGTCTGATCTGCGTAAGTTCTACTTTTGGGCCTTCACATGAGGAACACGTGGGTCAGCCGTCAGGCATCTTCCAGACGCCTGGCCTCGTCCTCGGCATCACTGAAGGCGGCGGTGAGTTCCTCAAGTTGCGCCCTTGCGTGAGCGAGGTCCTCAGTGATGGAGACGAGTTGGACCTGAGGCACTTCACGGACCGCTTGGTTCAGCCAGTCCCTGATGCGCGTGAGGTCGGAGAGGGCAGCCATTTTCGGCATGGGTGGCAGCGCTGGCATCGGCAGTTTGACTTGCACGTCCAGCACCTCGCGAAGGGCCGTCACGGAAAGCCCCAGGGCATGGAGTTTTGCTTCGGGGCTCTGGCTGGCGTGGCGAGGCGCGAAGGCGATGCTGAGCTCTGTGTCCAGGGCGCGAGCCAGGCGAGCCAGCAGAGGCAGCGTCGGCACGGTGCCGCCTCCTTCGAGACGGGAGACCTGCGGCTGGGTCATGCCGGCGCGCTCGCCAAGCTGTGTTTGTGTCAGCCCCAGCTCGGTGCGCCGCTCGTAGACCATGCGACCGAGCTCGTCGGCGAGGCGGGTCTCCTCATAGAGGGCGTCGTACTCTTCGCTCGCCTCAGCCTCGGCGGGCTGCGCGGTCGTCCAACGGCTGTGAGGGCTCATGTCAGCTCTCCCTTCTTGAACGTCCGGCTGAACACTGCGTGCTCGGCTGCCGGCGGGTGCTCGCTCTCACAGAGCGCCTGCATCTTCTGGGCCCGGTCGACCTCTGCCGCCTCTCGCATCCTGGTCTTCCGGAACACCGTCAGCAGCACGACACGGCGGCCCGGGGCGAGCCAGTACGTGATCCGTACGTCCTCGCTGCCGAGATGGAATCGCAGCTCACGGACCTTGCCCCCGAGGTGTCGGGAGCGAGGCTCGCCGAGCGTCTCGGCGTTGTCCGCCAACAGATCGGCGTAGTACTCGCACCGGACGAAGTCCCGAGGGCTGCGTTCTGCCAGCCACTGCTCGACTTCCGGCTCGATCTCGACTTCATAGCGCCCTGCCATACCGGCAACGGTATATACCGATGATGGTATCTCGCAGGTGAATGAGTCGGCTACTGGTAACGGGAGACCCTCAGGCCGGGGTGCGGCCACTCGTCTCGCCGTCGACCGGCACATGACCAGTCGCCTGGACGACGACCACATGTGGGGCGAGACCACGGCGACCGAAATCCTGCTGACCACTGCAGCCCCGCGTATCCGCTACCGGCAGTTCGGCGCGGCCCACGAAAGGGAGCACGGCGCGGACTGGCTGTGGTGCTGGGTGGACCGGGACGGCACCACCTTCTGCTTCCTGGTCCAGGCGAAGATCCTCAAGTCGCGCGGGAAACGGTGGAGCGTCGACTTCACCTATCGGACCGCGGGGGACGAGCGGACGCAGATCTCCAAGCTGCTCACGGCCTCGGACCGCTTCGACGCCGCCGCGGGCTACGTCCTGTACTGCGGCGACGCGCAGTACAGGGCCACCTTGGAGTGCGACCTTCCGCACCAGGACGTGCTGTGCCGGGACCGAGACCGCGCCGGGGTATCCGCCGTGTCCGCGCTGGTCGCCGACAACGCCGTCATCTTCCAGGGAAAGGGCGCGGGCGTGGCCGCCTTCCATGCCGCCGTCCCGGTGGAGGACATCACCGGCCCCGACGCCACGGACCCGCCCATCGTGGGACTCTCCCGCGGGCTGCCAGAGGACCTGGCTCACTTCTTCCAACAGCCGCAGCGCGGCGCGCGGCGCGTCGCCAAGGAAATCGTGCGGCCCGTCCACTGGATCCGGGTTCGGCAGTTCAGCCCGGCCACCCTGGAGCGCAGCGCCCTGAACACGGGCGCCCTCTTCCCCGAACTCCCCGCCGACCAAGGCCACTTCCCGGTGCCCTACCTCCAGCACGTGCTGCGCGGCCTGCGCACCGAGATCCCCGACTACGTCCGCGACGTCTTGGACGGCCGGACCCCTCCGGCCTGGGTCACTCACCACCTCGCTGGCATCGTCGTCATCACCGACGCGGATGCCGCGCCCGGACACGAGGTGGCGTCATGAGGGCAGAGTTCACCCCGGAAGGCGGCGACGCCTCCGGCACCATCACGACGCCGGACACGGGCGGCGCACTCACCACCTCCGCGCGCGATCCGCGGGACCTGTGGCCCGCGCACGCGCGCAAGTTGTACGAGTATCTGGTCGCTCTGTACGGGGCGGACGATGTGCTGCCCACGCTCGCCGGCGGCTGGATCGCCCACCAGCGCTCGGAGAACACCCGCAAGGCGTACGCCCGCGGCTTCCGTGTGTTCGAGGAGTTCGCCCGCGAGCACGGCACCCACCCGATGGCCGTCAAGTTCGTCCTCGCGGACGCCTTCCGGCTGCACCTGGAGACCGCACCGACCTGGCGGCGAGTCAAGGGCGGCAAGCGCGGCGAGATGGAGCGCACCGGTCCGCCATACTCAGACGCCTCACGCGCCAACGCGCTGTCCGCGGCGTCCTCGTTCTTCGTCTACCTGGACAAGGTGAGCGACGACGGGGTGAAGAACCCCTTCGCCGCAGTACAACGCCCAGTCATCGACCCGGACTTCTCCCACCCCCAGCTACACCGAGGCCGAGTGGGCCACCCTCGTCCGCACCGCCCGCGACCACCACCGGGTCCCCGCCTACCGGGCGCGGTCGCACGCGCTGCTGCTCATGCTGTACTCCTGCTGCCTGCGCATCGACTCCCTGCTCAACGCCCGCGTCGAGGACCTCAACGAGGACCAGAGCCACTACGTGCTGCAGCTGAAGAAGGTCAAGGGCGGCGGCCGAAAGAAGAAGCCGATCCCACCGCTCGCCTGGGACGCGCTCCAGACCTACCTCGCCGGCCGCACCACCGGCTGGCTCTTCCAGACCGCGCAGGGCAAACAGCTCGACGAACCCGCGGTTGGCGGCTATTCGGATCGCTCGCCCGCCGGGCCGGACTGCGGCCGCGCGGCCCACACGGCATCAAAGGCGACGCGATCACGCACGCGCTCGCGAAGCCGGGCGCCCGCATCGACAAGGTCCAACGGTGGGCCGAACACGACGACTCCCGCACCACCCAGCGCTACAACAGCCGCAAAGAGCTCTTCGAAGACAGCCCCGGACATCCCTAGGAGCAGGCTCGACGCTCTACGCTGCCGTCCCCGTGGCGGTCGCGACACCAGCCACTGCGGTCACGGCGGGCGCCGGTCCGAACGGTTCGGGAACCCGGTCGAGCTCGGCCAAGGCGTTGCCGCGGACGAAACGGCCGTCCGTAAGGCGCAGAAAGTTCTTCTTCAGCAGCACCCCCAGCAACCTGTCGACGTCCTGGTCAACCCCGTAGAGCCTGTCGAGGATCTGCTCCCGAGGCACTCCCTGTGGAGCATTCCGGACCGTGTCCATGACCGTAAATGCCTGGTCCCACCATGTCTTGCTCATGTGGCCGTGAGAGGAGAAGAGACGTGCGAGTGCAGGCGCCTCTTCCAACCCGGCGAACTTGAGCTGCTGCGGCTCAACGGCAGCCCTCGGCTGGACCTCTTCGTGAGCAACAAGGGTGCCCGCGAAGAGCTCTGCCCATTTCAGGGGGGAGCGGGGCGGGGTAGCGGGCTCGGTTTCAACCAGCTCGTCGAGATGATTCCGGAGCGGTTCCAGTTCCTGAGCCTCGATGTTCGCGGAGGAACGCGCGACCCGCGGGGCGGTCACTCGCCAATGTGCGGGGTGAGGTGCGACGGGCCCCCCTGAGAAGGTACGGATACCGACCACCTTCCCGTCGTTCCTCACGTGGGTCCGCGAAGGTTCCTGCAAGGATCTGTTGTACGTACGGGCCATCTCCACATCCAACGGGGTGACCGAGGAGAACCGGGGTGGCTGCGCCGCGGCGACCGGAGCAATGCGGGCCAGAAACAGGCTCCACCGGTAACGCTGGCTCGCCAGCACGAACTTGATCCTCCGGTACGTCGAGGGGTCCACCAGCCGCGCAATCCAGCCGCGCCGAATCACCTCAGCGCACACCAGGCCTGCACCCACCCACGCCACGCCAGTGCCGGAGGCGCTTTCCACGAACTGGTACAGCAGGGTGTCCTCCCAGCCCGTCGGCGGCTCCTGCTCGCCGCTCGGGCTGGCCGGCTGGACCCGACGCAACCCGCCACCGACCAATACGGCGAGGGCAACCAGAAGCGCGACATAGACCGCGGCCAGGTTGGCGCGCAGAAACCGCGTCGCCCGGGAAACCTGCACGGCTACCGTGCCGGGCGCCTTGTGCAGCAATTCTGCGGTTTCCGCCAGGGTGTAGCCGAGTGCCTTGCTCGACCACACCGCATCGCGCTGTGACGGCGGCAGTTCCCCTAGGAACTGCCGCAGGGCGCACCGGTTGGCGACGAGCGCGGCAACGTCAGCGTCGGTCTCGCCCGCGATGCGGGCGTGCTCGGTCTCCGCTTCCATCAGATGGCTCCGCTGCCGGGCGATCTTGGCAGCTTCGTTCTCGACCACCCGGGTCAGATACGTCTTCGGGTACGTGATGGCTTCCGGGTTCCGCAGGACCTGCGCGAAGGCGCTGTGAACCAAGTCCTCCGGGGCGGTCACCGACGGCGGGATGCCGTACTCGTCGAGCTTCTTGCGGGCGCGCTTGGTCAACTGTGGCCCGTACGACGCGTACAGCTCGCCAAGCGCGGCCGTGGCCGTGGCCGTGGCCGTCTCACGCTCGCCCATCCACCCCGCCCTCCTTCGGCAGCTCCGCCCCGTCGCCAGCGCGCCTTTCCTGTGTCGGCCGCGTACGCCGGGCGCGGATGATCTCCGCGCGCGCTGCGGCCCGGTTGCGTATCGCCACGCTGTCGAGCCAGTCCTTGATACCAGGCGCCAGCGCGGCCGCGAACGAGATGATGGCGACGGTGAGTTCCATGCCGAACCTCCTTCTCCTGTGCGGCCCTAGGTCGTGTCTGATAATTGATCTTGTGGTGGGTCGTGGTGAGCTGACGGATGCGGCATGGGAGCGGATAGCGCCTCTGCTGCCGGGTGTTGATGGTCGTGGTCGGCCGTGGCGAGATCACCGCC
>NZ_JAAKZW010000308.1 GCF_011044995.1 Streptomyces mesophilus
GGGAGGGCTGTGCTCACGGTCGACAACGACGGTGCGGGAACAGACCCCGCCCTCCCGGGGGCCGAGCCCCTTAGAGGCTATCGGGACCCACTGACAACGCCGGGCCCCGGCGGTTCCGGCCTCGCGGGACTGCGGGAGCGGCTCGCGGCGCTCGGCGGCCGCCTCGAGGCGGGGCCGGCCGGAGACGGAATGTTCGAGCTGGTGGCCGAGGTGCCGCTGGGGGTGCCCGAACCCGCATCTGCTTCCCGTACGGCTTCCCGTACGGCCTCGAAATCCGCTTCCCGTACGACCACAGAATCCGCTCCCCGTACGAACGAGAACGAGGCCGCCCGATGACCGAGCCCGCTTCCGCGGATGTGCCGTCCCTGAGAATCCTGCTCGCCGACGACGAGCACCTGATCCGCGGGGCGCTGGCCGCACTGCTCGCGCTCGAGGACGATCTGACCGTCGTCGCGGAGGCGGCCTCCGGGCCCGAGGCGCTCGCCATGGCGCTCGCGCACCGGCCGGACGTCGCCGTGCTCGATCTGCAGATGCCGGGCGCGGACGGTGTGAGCGTGGCCACATCGCTGCGGCGTGAACTCCCGTCCTGCCAGACCATGATCGTGACGAGTCATGGGCGGCCCGGGCATCTGAAGCGGGCGCTCGAAGCGGGTGTACGGGGGTTCGTGCCGAAGACCGTGAGTGCGCAGCGGCTCGCCGAGATCATCCGTACCGTGCATGCCGGAAACCGTTATGTGGACCCGGAGTTGGCGGCCGACGCCATCTCCTCCGGGGACTCGCCGCTGACCGCGCGCGAGGCGGAGGTTCTCGAGCTGGCGGCGGACGGTGCGCCGGTGTCGGAGATTGCCGAACGGGCGGCGCTGTCGCCGGGGACCGTGCGGAACTATCTCTCCGCGGCCGTCTCGAAACTCGGGGTCGAGAACCGTCATGCGGCGGTGCGCCTCGCGCGCGAGCGCGGTTGGGTATAGTGGTCTCCGCACTACGGCGAAAGCCCACCGTGCGTGCGAACGTAGCTCAGTTGGTAGAGCGCAACCTTGCCAAGGTTGAGGTCGCGAGTTCGAACCTCGTCGTTCGCTCCATAAGCAGAAGGCCCCCGGTTCTCACCGGGGGCCTTTCGCGTACGCGGATTACCAGCTCGTCCCCGTGAGGAGTTCGTACGCCTCGATGTAGCGCGAGCGGGTGCGCTCGACGATCTCGGGCGACAGCGGCGGGGGCGGGTTCTCGCCCTGCGGGCCCTGGCGGACCCAGCCGGCCTCGTCGGACTTCAGCCAGTTCCGGATGATCTGCTTGTCGAAGGACGGCTGGGTCTGCCCCGGCTGCCACTGGTCCGCCGGCCAGAAGCGCGAGGAGTCCGGGGTGAGGACCTCGTCCGCGATGACCAGCGTCTCGCCCTCGTAGCCGAACTCGAACTTGGTGTCCGCGAGGATGATGCCCCGGTCACGGGCGATGTCCCGGGCGCGGCCGTAGACGGCCAGGGTCGTCTGGCGCAGCTGGGCTGCGGTCTCGGCGCCGACTTCGCGGGCCACTTCCTCGTAACTCACGTTCTCGTCGTGCTCGCCGACCGCGGCCTTCATCGCGGGCGTGAAGATCGGGGCGGGCAGCTCCGAGCCGTCGACCAGGCCCTCGGGCAGGGCGAGGCCGCAGACCGTGCGGCTCTGCTCGTACTCGACGAGGCCGGAGCCCGTGAGATAGCCGCGCGCGACGCACTCGACCGGGACCATCGCCAGGGACTTGCAGATCAGGACCCGGCCCGCCCAGTCCGCCGGCGCACCGGCCGGGACCTCGGTGGACAGGACATGGTGCGGGACGAGGTCCGCGAGCTGGTCGAACCACCACAGGGACAGCTGCGTGAGGATGCGGCCCTTGTCGGGGATCTCCGTGGGCAGCACCCAGTCCATCGCGGAGGTGCGGTTGCTGGCGACCATCACGAGGTCGCCCGCTTCGTTCTGGTACAGGTCGCGCACCTTGCCGGTGTGCAGGTGCACCAGGCCCGGCACCTCGATCGGCTCGGGCTTTTCTACGAATCCGGGCATGGTTCCTCCCCGTCGTTTCGGCCAGCGGTCCGATTCTCGCCTATCGCGAAGGTGCCGCTGACCAGGGGTGGGGCACGCGGCGGTCCGCGCGCCTCGGTGGGCTGCTCAGGTGGCGGCCTCGGTGGGCTGCCTTGGTGGGCGGCCATGGTCGGCTGCCCTGGGTGGCTGCCTCGGTCGGCCGCCTTGGCTGACGGCCTCGGTCGGCTGCCCTGGGTGGCTGCCTCGGTCGGCCGCCTTGGCTGACGGCCTCGGTCGGCTGCCTCGGGTGGCTGCCGCAGGTCGGCTGCCTCAGTCGCGCTTGCAGATGCGGTCGAGCAGATTGGCGGTCGCCCGCTGGATACGGGTGTCCACATGGCCGGGCCGGTCCAGCGCCGGTGACCACGCGAAGGTCCCGGACGCGAAGACCAGCGCGCCGGACGGCGCCCGGTACAGGGACGTCTCCTGGTGGCGCTTGGCCCCCTCGCCGTCCCGGTACGGGGAGTGCGCGAGCAGGATGCGGCCCTGGTGCTCGGGCAGCGGGGTGCGCGGGTAGTAGCGGTCGGCCTCGCCCGCGACCAGGTCCTCGATCTCGTCCCCTTCATGCGCACCGGTCGCGTCCCACAGCCAGTGGTCCGCATTGCGTACGACGAGGGGCGACGGCTCGGGGACCCGGCCCGCGTACTGGATGCCCATCAACTGCTGTTCCGCGCGGTCCACTTCACGCCAGAGCGCGGGCCTGCCGGGGCCGCGGCGCTTGCGGCAGGTGAGCAGACGGTCGGGGACGCCGGAGGGCGAGGGGCTCAACTCCACTTGCCAGTACATGGTGTTGGCGGAGAGGAAGACGAGCGAGGTGCCGCCGTCACGGGCCTGCTCCGTGGTGCGGCGCATCGGCACCGACCAGTACTCGTCGTGGCCCGGGAAGACCAGGCCCCGGTAGCGGGTCGGATCGACGCGTCCCGCGTGCAGATCGCGCGTATCGGCGTACGCGAGGTCATAGCCGTAGCGCTCGGCCCAGCGGATGAAGTCGTAGGCGTGGCCCACGTGGAGCGGCAGTCCCGCGCCCGCGTACGGGCGGTCGAAGGAGACCGTGATGGCGGCGTCGCTCTCGCCGAGCAGCGAGCCCTGTTCGTCCCAGGCGTGGTAGAGGCTGGCGCCCGTACGGCCGTCCTCCGGGTAGAGGTTGTACGCCTGCCAGGTCACGTCCGGGAGCAGGAGCAGCAGATCCGCCGGGCGGTCGTCGCGGACCGTGAACGGGATGTGCGAGCGGTATCCGTCGGCGGTGGTCAGGACTGCCACGTACGCGCCCGTGTTCCAGTAACTCGGGATCTGCAGCCGCCAGGAGAGCCACCAGTGATGGCAGGAGACCGTGCGGTCGGCGGCCAGCGGGGGCGGCTGGACGATGCCGGAGAGCCGTGGGCTCGTGGTGATCTTCGAGGCGCCGTCGCCGCCGTAGTGCCCGATCCGGTAGATGTCGACGCCGAACTGCTGCGGCGGGTCCACGGTGATGTGGAAGTCGATGGACTCGCCGGGGGCGGCGGCACCCGTAGAGGTGAATCCCTTGACCTGCTGGTGCACATCGTCGGCCGTGCGCGGTCCCGTGGTGCTGCGGGGCGCGGGGATACGGGCGCCGGGGGCCGGGGCGTGGTCGATGTACCAGGGGACGACCTGGCCCGTGTCGTCGAAGTAGTGCTCGCTGCCGCGCAGCCAGGGCAGCGGGCCCTGGCCGAAGGGGTCGCTCACGGCGTGGGCGAGGGCGCCGGACTCCCAGCGCCTGATCGGCGTGCCCGCGCCGGGCGTTGCGTTTTTCGGCACTCTGCCGCCACCCATGCCGCTCCCCTCCCTCGTCCCCCGGGTCCTGCGTCTGCTGTGACCGGCCGCGATCGGTGCTCTTCGTGCTGATCGATCGGTGGCCGGCGGCTGCTGGAACGTGCGCCGAGCTGTGCCAGTCGGCGGTCGATCCCAGCACATCACATTAAGCACGCATCTCGTCACCGTTCGTTGTGGATTGACGTGAACGGAACGTGGGACTCCGGGTGAGCGGGGGCGGTTTGGGTGGCGGTGGTGGTGGTGACGGCGGTGGCTTCGGTGGCGGTTTGGGTGGCGGTGGCGGTGGCTCAGACCAGCCGCACCGGTTTCTCCGGTCGCACGCCGAGTCCCGCGAGCCAGCCGCGCAGGGGTTCGGGGTCGCCGTCCTCGACGAGGCTGAGCACCCGGGGGCTGAGGTCGGCGGCGCGTACGCCGTCGACGAGCAGGGTGGGGCCGTCGAGCCAGTCGAGTCCGGGGGCCGCGCCGGCGGTGTCGACGGCGGCGCAGCAGACCATCGCGGTGACGTGGTCGGCCAGCAACTCCCGGCCGGAGCGCGGTGGTTGCATCGGGAACAGCGGAAGCAGCGCGTCGTCCCAGGACGCGTCGTCCGTCACGGCCGGCTGAGGCGGGGTGCTCGGCGCGGTGCTCTCCTCGCGGGCCAGCTCCACGGTGAGTACGGCGGCCAGTTGCTCGCCCTGGGGGGCGAGGTGGGAGGGCTCTGTGGGGTCGTGGTCCGCGTCGAGGTCGGGGGCGGCCGGATCCAGATGCGTGAACTCGGGATCCACATGGCCGGTTCCAGGCGTGAGCTCCGAGTCGACCGGCCCCGTCGACGCCATCTCCGTACCCAAGTCGACCGGACCCGTGGACGCAACCTCAGCGCCCAAGTCGACCGAACTCGAACCCGTCGGCACACCCTCTGCGCCCAACTCCCCTTCGCCAGCGCCCTCTTCACAGTGCTCGGACGCCAGATGCTCCATCACCCGCGCCAGCGTGGGCGCCTGCGGGTCCATGTCCGGTGCCGTGGCCCGTCCCACGCCGAGGGAGTCGAGGGCCCGGTGCAGCCGGGCCGCGTCCATCCGCCACTTGCGGTCGACGACCTCCTCCGGATACTCCTGCCAGTCGACCGGCGCCCAGCCCGCACCCTGTTCGCCATGGAAGAGCCGGGCCGCGAGCAGCGAGGCCGCCTCGTCCACCGCGCCGGGCTCCTCGAGCAGATCGCACGCGGGCCGCTCGCCGAGCCGCGAGGCGAAGCCTTCGGCGAGGCGGTCGCGGCGGGACAGCTCGGTGAGCGCGGCGACCACTCCGGCGTCGAGCCGGGACGGCCAGCGGCCCATGCGCCAGGCGGGCAGCGCGACCTTGGTGAGCAGCCGGTCCCAGCCGGCGTACGCGAGGCCGACCTGCTCCTGGGCGACGATCCTGAGCCCGTAGTCCACGGTCTGCGCACGGTCGGCGGCGGCCGCCGCGACCCCCCGCTCCATCTCCGCCGCATGCCCGCGGCAGGCGCGGAGCATCAGCCGGCAGACAAAGCCGACCCCGGCGAGCACCAGGCGCCCGGCGGGCCCGCGCCCGGGCCGCTCCGCCACGGCGACGGCGGCGTCGAGGCCCCGTACGAAACGGCGGGCGGCGGCTATGTCGGGGTGGGCGGACGGCCCCGTACCGGCGACGACGGGGGCGAGCAGCGCCCGCAGCTCGGCGACGCGCATCCACCACAGGAAGGGCGAACCGATCACGAGGACCGGGGCGACCGGACGGGTCTCGGCCGCGTCGGCACGAGCGGCGACGGTGTCGCGTCCCCGTACGGCGGCGGAGTCCTGCCCCTGTACGGCCGCGCTCACCTCCCCCTGTACGGCCGCGCTCGCGTCCCCTCGTACCGCTGCCGCTTCATCCCCCCGCCGGTCCGAAAGACCGGGCGTGCCTGAGAGACCTGGCATGTCCGAATGACCGGTCCCCGTGCCCGCGAGACCGGGATCCGTGTCCCGAGGGCCACGGCGACCGCGTATGCCCGCGAGCACGCGCTGCACCAGGCCCGGGCGGGCCGGGGCGTGCGCCCGGTGGGTGCGGTCCTCGAGCCAGCTGTCGCAGTCCGGGGTGAGAGCTATCGCGGAGGGCGCGGGGACATCGAGCCGGTCGGCGAGCTCGCGCACCAGGCGGTAGAGGTCCGGGGCGGATTTCTCGGCGATCGGCACGGTGGGGCTGAGCGCAGGGCGCGAGCGCGCCACGAAGAGGGCGACGACGGTGGCGGCGAGCAGGACGACGACGGCGACGGCGCTCGAGATCCAGCGCGCGAGATCCCAACTCCCGCCACCCAGACGGCCCGTGACCCCGCCCGCGAGCAGCACCACGGCCACCGCCGCGGGCAGCAGCGCCACGGCGAGAGCCCTGCTGCGGATGCGCAGGACGGCGAGAGCGCGGGCACGTGCGCCGACTGCGCCCCGCTCACCACCTGTACCGGTTCCGGACACGGCCGGACGTCACCCCCTTCGTGCTGCGACGGCTCTGCTCACTCCCCCACTGTGGCACCCGCCACTGACATCGCAATGCCAGTGGGCTGTTTGGCTACGGGGCACCGGGAACGCTTGCGCCGCACCCTAGTTGGGGCCTCGGGGCCCGTCAGCCGGATGGGGGATCGGTCACTCGATGGAATGGCTTTGGGCAAAGGTGCATGACGAAACGGGACCGGATCTTGTGTCAGATCCGGCCCCGTGTTCGGTGCGCCATGGGCGTGCGCCCGGCGTACAGGAGGAGTGCGGTGGGGTCAGGCCCCCGCGGCCTTGGCGGCGATGTCGCTGCGGTGCTGGGAGCCGTCCAGACGGATCCGCGCGACGGCCCGGTAGGCGCGCTCGCGGGCCTCGGCCAGGTCCTTGCCGGTCGCGGTCACGGAGAGCACCCGGCCGCCCGCGCTGACCACGGCGTCCGCGTCGCGCTTCGTCCCGGCGTGCAGGACGTACGCATCGGGGGCATCCTGTGCGGCCACCTCGTCGAGGCCTTCGATGACGTCGCCGGTGCGCGGGGTGTCCGGGTAGTTGTGCGAGGCGATGACCACGGTGACGGCCGCGTCGTCGCGCCAGCGCAGCGGGGGCTCGGTGTCGAGGGTGCCGTTCGCGGCGTTGAGCAGGACGCCGGCGAGGGGGGTCTGGAGCCGGGCCAGGACGACCTGGGTCTCGGGGTCGCCGAAGCGCGCGTTGAACTCGATGACCCGTACGCCTCGGCTGGTGATCGCCAGACCCGCGTACAGGAGACCGGCGAAGGGCGTGCCGCGGCGGCGCAGCTCGTCGACCGTGGGCTGCAGGACGGTGGCCATGACCTCGTCGACCAGCTTGGGGTCGGCCCACGGCAGCGGCGAATAGGCGCCCATGCCGCCGGTGTTGGGGCCCTCGTCGTCGTCCAGGGCGCGCTTGAAGTCCTGGGCGGGCGTGAGCGGCAGGACGGTGACGCCGTCGGTGATCGCGAACAGCGAGACCTCGGGGCCGTCGAGGAACTCCTCGATGACCACGCGGTCGCAGGCCCGGGCGTGGGCGCGGGCCTTGTCGATGTCGTCGGTGACGACGACGCCCTTGCCGGCCGCGAGACCGTCGTCCTTCACCACATACGGGGCGCCGAAGGCGTCGAGCGCCTCGTCGATCTCCGCGTCGGTGGTGCAGACGTAGCTGCGCGCGGTGGGGACGCCGGCGCCGGCCATCACGTCCTTCGCGAAGGCCTTGGAGCCCTCCAGCTGGGCCGCTTCACCGGTCGGGCCGAAGCAGGGGATGCCCGCTTCCCGTACGGCGTCGGCGACTCCCGCGACGAGCGGGGCCTCCGGGCCGACCACGACCAGGTCGGCCGACAGCTCCTGGGCGAGCGCGGCGACCGCCGCTCCGTCCATGGCGTCGACCGGGTGCAGCTCGGCGACCTCGGCGATCCCGGCGTTGCCTGGCGCGCAGTGCAGAGCGGTCACGTCGGGGTCGAGGGACAGAGAGCGGCACAGGGCGTGTTCGCGGGCGCCGCCGCCGATGACAAGGACCTTCACGGTCGGAAGCCTAGCCGGTGGGGTCCGGTGTATTTGTACGAGCGGGGGCCCTTGGAGCTTGTGGGAAGGTCCGAAACTCGGCGGCTGCGGACCTACTCGTTCGCGATCTCTTCGATAACCGTGGCGCCCAGCTCGCGGACGATCAGGTCGTGACCGCTCAACGCGCTCTCGTCGAGGTCCGGGTCGTCCTCTCCCGGGATGTCGTCCTCGATGGAGACCGGCGGCGGCTCCTGGTCGTAGGAGCCCCGGTTGTTCTGGCTGTTCTGGCTCGGGCCGCCCTGCTGGCCCTGCTGGCCTTGGCTGTTCGCGCCCTGGTTGTACGAGCTTTGGTTGTACGAGGACGGGGCCGGCGCGGGCGTCGACTGCTGCGGAGCCGGGGCCGGCGCGGCGGGCGGGACCGACTCCTGGGG
>NZ_JAAKZW010000309.1 GCF_011044995.1 Streptomyces mesophilus
GTGGGGGACGTGGCCCGGGGTTTACAGGGGCTCCTATTCGTCGCCCCTGTCAGCTCAAGTGGAGCTGCTGGCCCGGGAAGATGAAGTCCGCGTCGTCGACGATGTCGTCGTTCAGCTTGAAGAGATTCTCCCAGCCGCCCTTGACGTCATGCGCCTCGGCGATCTTCGAGAGGGTGTCGCCGGACTTCACCTTGTACTCGCCGTCACCCTTCTCGACCTTCTTGCCGGTCGGGGTCTCGACGGTGCGCTGCGAGCGGTCGGCCTTCGGAGCGGACTCGCGCTGCGGCGCGGACTCCTGCTTCGGGGCCTCCTGCTGCGGAGCGGCCTCCTGTGCGGCGCCGGCGTCGTTCGAGGCGTTGGACAGGCCCACGCCACAGCTCGGCCAGGCGCCCTTGCCCTGGCCCGCGAGGACCTTCTCGCCGATGGCTATCTGCTGCGCCTTGGTGGCCTGGTCGGCGGTGGGCGCGTAGGCCGTGCCGCCGTAGCCGGACCAGGTGGAGGCCGAGAACTGCAGGCCGCCGTAGTAGCCGTTGCCGGTGTTGATCGACCAGTTGCCGCCCGACTCGCACTGGGCGACCTGGTCCCACTCGGAGGTGGTCGCGGCGGAGGCGGAGCCGGCGCTCATCAGCGGCGCGGCGATCGCGGTGCCGGCGACACCGGCCAGCGTGACGGCGCGGACGGCCTTCTCGCTCTTGGTCAGACGACGGTGCTTGCCAGTGCCCTTACCCGAAAACAGCATGGAGTTTCCCCTCACCGACGCCTGCGAGGTGAGCTGTCGGGTTCGGGTGCAGTGAGTACCCGGTGTCCGAAATGCACGTGTCTCCACGTACCGATATCGGACACTTCACCCCAAGCCGGGTTGGCGGTCTCTCAACCGCCGCCCACGGCGCAAACCTTGGGTCCCCCGCTCCTGCCTACGGCGCATGACGCGACGACTGTTCCCGTACGTCCGCCGGCAGGATTCGGCGTGCGGTCGTCGGGGCTCACCAATGGCGAGCGGTCCCGACCGTAAACGGGCAAACGCCCGAATTTCAAAGAGAATCGGGGGCGGTGAGACCCATCTCTCACTTCGCCCGAAGCTCCTTTATTACGGACATTCGCGGCCGAACTCGCCCATGTCCACACCCCTGTTATCGCGTCAGTTCTGGCCGAGCACCAGGTCCTGGCCAGGCACGATGAAGTTCGGGTCGTCGCCGATGACCATGCGGTTGCCGGCGTAAAGGGAAGTCCAGCCGCCCTCGACCTGCTGGTCGTCCGCGATGCCCGAGAGGCTGTCGCCGGGCCGCACGGTGTACGCGTCGTCCGAGGCGCCCGCGTCGCGCGCCTCGTCGTCACGCGAGGCGTGCCGGCCCGAGGAGCCGCGGTCGGCGCCGGCGGTGTCGTCGGGGGCGCGGTCGCCGCGGTGGCGGCCGGAGGAATCGTCGGGCGAAGTGGTGGAATCGCCGCCGGAGTTGTCGGATTCATCACTTCCGGCCGCGCCACCGCCCTCCGTGGCGCCCGGAGTGGGCAGGTCATCCGGAATGCCTGAATCATCCGAGGGGGATGAGGGCGATACGGAGGAGCCGCCGAGGTTCCAGTCGCTCTCGCCGAACAGCGGGAGGTCACCGAGGCCGGGAGTGGCCGAGGCGGAAGGGTCGGGCGTCGCCGAGGCGGAGGGGTCCGAGGGATCCGCAGTGGCCGAGCCGGAAGGTTCCGGCGATGCGGTCGATCCGGCCGCGTCCGGCGTCGCGCTGCCGTCCGCCTTCTCGGACTTGTCCGTCTTGCCGGACTCGCCCTTGCCGTCCTGGGTCTTGCCCTGCTCACTCTCCGGCGTGGCGCTCGGAGGTGCCGTCACGAGTCCGGCGATCGGCGCGCACGTGGCCCAGGCCTGCGAGCCCTGCGCCGCGACGACCTTCTCGGCCACGGCTATCTGCTCGCCACGGCTGGCCAGATCGGCGGTCGGCGCATAGTCGAGCCCGCCGAACTCCTCCCAGGTCGCCTGGTCGAACTGCAGCCCGCCGTAGTACCCGTTGCCGAAGTTCGCACTCCACACACCGCCGCTCTCGCACTCGGCGAGGCGGTCCCAGCTGGAGCCGTCGGCCGCGCTCGCGCCCGTCGCGCCGAACAGCGGCAGGGCGAGCGCTGTGCCGGTGACGCCGGCTGCGACGACCAGGCCGGGGACCTGGCGGGGTCGACGGTGACGACCGTTCCCGGAAAGCATGTGAACGCCTTTCGCGTGACTGCACTGCTGAGGGACCACGGGGAATCCGGGCCCGTACGTACGTCAGGTCCTGGGTCCCCAGTGGCAGCTGAGCTAAGCGGTGAACGTAGCCGCATTCGAACGTCAGTCACAAGTCGATGCAGCGCAGATCACGTGAAAGTCACAGTTTTGACGGGTCGTCAGTTACGGGACGTCGTCAGCGTGTTACGAGGCGGGGCGTTCTGGGGTGAACTCGACCGGTAGCGCCCGCAATCCGCGCATGATGAGTCCCCCACGCCACCGCAAATCGCCCTCTTCTCCCGCAAGCCGGAGATCCGGCAGACGCGTGAGCAAGGTGGCGAGCGCGGCCTGTCCTTCCAGTCGGGCGAGGGGCGCGCCGAGGCAGTAGTGGATGCCGTGCCCGTAGCCGAGATGCTGGTTGTCACGGCGGGAGAGATCGAGCGTGTCCGGCTGCTCGAAGCGCTCGGGGTCGCGGTCGGCGGCGGCGAGGACGACGAGGACCGGGTCGCCGACGGCGATCTCCTGACCGCCGATGGTCAGGTCCTGGGTGGCAAAACGCCAGGTCGCGAGCTCCACCGGCCCGTCGTAGCGCAGGAGTTCCTCGACCCCGGTCTCCAGGAGGCCCCGCTCCCCCACGGCCAGCGACTCCTGGAGGCGGGCGCGCTGCTCGGGGTGCCGGAGGAGCTGATAGGTCCCGTTGCCGATCAGATTGACCGTGGTCTCGAAGCCGGCGAAGAGCAGGATGAAGGCCATCGCGGCCGCTTCGTTCTCGGTGAGGTGCTCGCCGTGGTCGCTCGCGCGGATCAGACCGGACAGCAAGTCCTCGTCCGGCGCCGGGTGTTCGGGCAGTTCGGCGCGCTTGCGGTGGATCAGCTCGGCGAGATAGCCGCGCATCTTCTTGACGCTGCGCGCGACTCCGCCGCGCGGCCCGCCGCCATGACGGATCATCATGCCCGCCCAGTCGCGGAAGTCGTCCTGGTCCTCGGCCGGTACGCCGAGCAGATCGCAGATCGCGTAGATGGGGAGCGGGAAGGCGAACTCGTGGATCAGATCCGCGCTCCCCTTCTGCGCGAAGGAGTCGATGAGCTGGTCGGTGAGCTCCTGCACCCGGGGCGCGAAGGCCGCGACCCTGCGCGGGGTGAACGCCTTGGAGACCAGGCGCCGCAGCCGGGTGTGGTCCGGCGGATCGATGTTGAGCAGATGGGTCATCAGGTCGGCTTTGCGTTCGCCGGGGATGCCCGTCCTGCCCTTGGTCTGTTCATCGCCCGCGTGGTGCACCGGGTTCTTGCTGAGCCGCTGGTCGGCGAGCGCCTGCTTGGCGTCGGCGTACCGGGTGACCAGCCAGGCCTCCACCCCGCTGGGCAGCGTGGTGCGGTGCACGGGGGCGTGCTCGCGCAGCCAGGCGTAGGCCGGGTACGGGTCGGTGGCGAACTCCCACGTGAAGAGCTCGGGCGGAGTGGTTCCGGTCGGCGTGGTTCCGGTCGGGGCGGTTCCGTCAGGGGCGGTGCTGGTCACCCCTCGACCGTATCCGCCTCTCCGCTCCCCTTCTCGCCGGCCTCCACGACCCTGATCGCATCCCGGTACGCCCGCCCCGCCGCCCGCAGCGCGGCCTCCGGGTCGATCCCCTCGGCTTCCGCGCGTACGGCCAGGGCGAGCAGCTCGTATCCGAGGCCCGCGCCCCGCGGCAGCGGAACGTCCAGCCCTGCCGTACGGACGCGTGAAGCGAGCTTGGCGGCCAGGGCGAGGCCGGGCTGGCCGAGCGGGACGCCCTCGGTGACCGAGTCGCGCTGCTTCTCCTCGGCCTTGGTGCGCAGCCAGTGCGCCTTGACCTCTTCGGGGGTCTGCGCGGTGTCGTCGCCGAAGACATGGGGGTGGCGGTGGATCAGCTTGGTGACGATGGTGCCCGCGACGTCGTCGATGTCGAAGGGCTCCTCTTCGTCCTCGGCGGCGATCCGGGCGTGGAAGACGACCTGGAGCAGGACGTCGCCGAGCTCTTCGCGCAGTTCGGTGCGGTCGCCGTCCTCGATGGCCTCGACGAGTTCGTAGGACTCCTCGATGCCGTACTTCGCGAGGCCCTTGTGCGTCTGCTGCGAGGACCAGGGGCACTCGCGGCGGATACGGTCCATGACCTGGACGAGGTCGAGGAGGCGGGCGCCCGGCAGATCGTACGAGGCCGGGAGCAGCTCGAGGTCGGGCATCTGCAACCGGCCCGATCCCGCGAGCCGGGCCAGACCGTCGGTGAGCCGGGGGTCGCCCTCGCCGCTCGCGAGCACGATCACGGTGCGGGCGCCCGCGCAGACGTCGACGAGTTCCTCGGCGGCGGGGGTGCGCTGCTCCACGGTGACGCCCGCCTCGCGCAGATACGGGAGTTGGGGGTGGTCCGGGTCGGTGCACAGGACCAGGTCGGCGCTGTGCAGGGCCTGCCAGGCCGGCCAGGACAGGAGGCCGGGTGCCACGCGGTGGGTCGTGGTGAGCAGGACGATGCGGCCGGGGGCGTCGGGAGCGTTCACGTCGGCCAACGTACCCCGCGCCCGCGTCAGGGATTCACCCGTGCCCTGAGCCGCCTTCGCCAGGCACTCACGCGTAGCGCACCGTCACCTTCTCGAAGCCGAGCGAGGTGAGCAGGCCCTCCAGCATCGCGGTGGTGTTGCGTTCCGCGCGGGCCGTCAGACCGCTGTCCTTCGCGGCGGCGGAGATATGCCGGACCGCGAGCTTGTTCACGGCCTGTTCGCCGGCCGGGTTGTCGGAGAACAGGTCACCGAGCCGGTCCAGGATTCCGCGCTGCTTGGAGACGGTGTAGGAGCGGTCGGGGTCGAGCGTGGCCTTGGCGAGCTTCGCGTGCGGCAGGACGAGGGTGGCCGTGGTGCGTTCCTTGTCGACGCGGACGTTGTCCTCCTTCAGGGCGCCCAGGTCGACATAGGCGCTGGCGGTGCCGGAGCCGACGAACAGGGTGCGGGTGCCGCGGATCGCGTCGGGCAGGAACTTGGCGTCCTTCTCCAGGTCGACGACGACCTGGAAGGAGCCTGCGGCCCCTTCGTAACGGCTCATGTCCCGCAGCGACTTCAGTACGGCGGGGCCTGAGCGGTCCTTGGTCTCGGAGCCGAAGATGTCGTCGAGGCCGGGCAACAGGCGCAGCTGTCCGGCGAGCAGGACGAGGACGGCGACCACGGCGAGCGCGGCCGGGAGTTTGATCCACCAGGGCAGCCTGCGTGCGGAGCTCTCTTTGCCGAGCGGCCGCCGGGGCTCGGTCTCGGTGGTTGTCATACGGGCCGGGTTCCCGCGGTGGGCCGGGGCACACCGCGGGCGGGCCGCAGCAGCGGGCGCTTACGCCTCCTTGGCCCCGGAGACCTGACGCAGCCACGGGGTCACCGTGTCCGCACGGCGGCTCTTGGTCATGTCCCAGGTGCCGTAACGGGGGTTGAGGTCCACGTCCAGGGAGCGGGAGGCGTCCGAGAGCGCCTTCCAGAAGGCCTGCTGCCCGGTTTCGGTCTGCGGGTCGGCGCCCAGGGCCTGGTACAGCTTCTGGGCCTCGATCTCCGTACGGAGGGAGTCGTCGATCCTCGACGGCGGGATGTTGTACTGCTGCAACCAGCCCGCCTCCAGGGCCTCCTGGCTGCCGGCCTGCTTGACCAGTTCGCCGCGCAGGCCCTGGATCTCCTTGCGGGTCACGGTGACGCCCGCGTCCTCGGCGGCCTGGTGCAGGACGCGGTCGAGGACCATCGACTGCAGGGTGTCGCGGGTGAGGCCGCCGGTCTTCTCCACCACCTGGCCGTAGTTGTCCGTCTTGGCCGTGGCCGCCTGCTGCGCACTGCGCACCTCGTTGACCCGGGACTGGAGCTGCGCCATGGAAATGCGCTCCTCGCCGACGACGGCGGCGGCGCCGGGATGGGCCTCGTTGGAGCAGGCGGCCAGGAGGGGCGCCGCGACCAGAAGGGCAGCGGAGACGGTGAGTGCGGTGCGACGGCGGCGGTGCAAGAGGGGCCTCCCGGCGGCTGCGGCGAGATTGTGCGTCAGTGCACAAGCCTTGCGGTGATCGATGTTAGGCAGTGGACCAGGGGTTCGGCCACTGGTTCGACCAACGATTCGCGGCCAGTTAGGGATGCGCCTGAAATCCCGGTGCCGTATCAGCCCCGTACCTGCCCCAGCCAGTGCAGCGTGCGGCGGATCTCGCCCGGGAAGGCGTGGGCCGGACCGTGCACCCGTTCCGCGTCGTACAGGAGCGCGCGCAGCATGTCGTGGGCGGCGGCGCGGTCGCCGAGGGCGAGCAGCAAGTGGCCGATGCGGCGGCGGACTTCGAGGGCGATCTCGCGGTCGGTGGTCGCGTACTGGTTCTCGTAGTACGGAAGCAGCGCCCGGTATTCGGTGAGGGCGGCGGCCGGTTCGCCGAGCTGCTCGAGGCACTGGGCGGCGTCGTAGCGGAACTGCAGGGCGGCCGGATCGGCGACGCCCGCCTCGGCGGCGCGTTCGTCGGCGAGGCGGCGCAGTTCGGGCAGGGCGCGGCGGTACTGGCCGTCGTCCATCAGCGTCGCCGCGTACTGCTTGCGCAGGGTGCGTACGACCGGTGAGTGCTCGCCGTGCTGCGCGGCGGCGGCGGGCAGGATCGCGCCGAGGATGTCGACGGCCTGGGTGATCCGGCCCTCGCCGAGCAGGCGCTTCACGTCGTCCACGGCCTGGGCGACATCCGGGCGCTTGCTCGTGGACTCCATGGGTGTGGGCTGCGCGGCGGGTGTGCGGGCGCGGTCCGGCCAGGGTGCGCTGGGCCGCAGGAACGGGCGGGTCGGGTCGAGCGGTCCGCTCGGGTTGCCGCGCGTGGGCAGCAGCGGGACCAGCGCCTCGTACACCTCCTGGGTGGAGGCGGGGCGGTGCTGCGGGTCCTTGGCGAGCATGCGCAGGACCAGGGCTTCGAGCGCTTCGGGGGTCTCGGGGCGCAACTGGCGTACGGGCAGCGGGGGTTCGTACAGGTGCCGGTGCAGGACGCCGAGTGCGGTGGTGCCCGCGAACGGGACGTTGCCGCTGAGGAGTTCGTGCAGCAGAACGCCGAGTGCGTAGATATCGGTGTACGGGCCGACCGCGCCGCCCATGGCCTGCTCGGGTGCCATGTACGCGGGGCTGCCGATCGGGGACCCGGTGTGGGTGAGGCGGGTGGTGTCGGAGTCGATCACCGAGGCGACGCCCAGGTCGAGGACGGTGAGGGTGCCGTCGGGCTTCACCATCACATTGCGCGGCTTGAGGTCGCGGTGGACGATCGGCACCGCGTGCACCGCGGAGAGCACCGCGCACAGCTGGGTGGCGACGGCCACGGCCCACGGCCAGGGGTACGGGTCGTGTTCGGCGAGGTGGTCGGCGAGGTCGGACCCGTCGACGTACTGCATCACGAGGTAGAGGTCGTCGTCCGCGTTGCCCGCGTCGTGCACGGTGACGAGGCCGGGGTGGTCGACCTGGGCGGTGACGCGGCACTCGCGCACGAAGCGGCGGCGCAGTTCGTCGGCCTCCTGGCCCGCGACCTTGTCGGGGCGCAGGAGCTTGACGGCGACGCGGCGGTCGAGGCGCTGGTCGTACGCCGTCCAGACCTGGCCCATGCCGCCTTGCCCGATGAGCGTGGACAGTTCGTAGCGGCCGGCGATGACGCGTCCGGGAACGCTCACCTGTTGTCCTCCGGACGGCGGTCACGGTCGTACGGGCTGTTCGGGCCGTTCGGGCTGTTCGGGCCGTTCGGGCTGTTCGGGCCGTTCGGCGGCGGGAAATCACGCCCGCTCTGCCCGTTCGCGGGTTCGTCGTTGCCGCGCAGGAAGCTGCTCAACTCGTCGAGTTCGGCGCGGACTTGGTCGATACGCGCGGGCGCGGGGCGCTGCGCGGCCGGCGGCGGGGTGGGTATCGGCTGCTGCGGCG
>NZ_JAAKZW010000030.1 GCF_011044995.1 Streptomyces mesophilus
GGCGAGGACGGGGGCGGGGACATCCGCGCGTCTGGCTCGGCGCCCTGCTCGCGCCCACCGGCTGGTGCGCGTACGTGCTCTGGGTCGGGTGGCGCGAGGGCGACCTGCTCGGCGGGTACTTCGGGGTGCAGGACGGCTGGGGTTCGCGCTTCGACCTCGGGCTCGCGTCCCTGCGCTTCACGCGGCACATGCTGGTCGACGGGGAACGCTTCGTGTTCCCGATGGCGCTGGTGATCGCGGCCGCCGCCGTACTGCTCTTCGCGCTGCTCGTCGCGGACCGGGCGCCGCTCGCTCTGATCGTCTACAGCGGCGTGCTGCTCCTGATCGTGCTCGGCGGCTCGGGCTTCTTCGAGTCCAAGGCCCGTTTCCTGCTGCCCGCGTTCCCGCTCCTGATCCCGCTCGCGCGCGCCCTGGCCCGTACGGCGAAAGCCCGGCCCTGGCACGCGACCGTGGTGGTCGCGGCCCTGGCCGGGCTCTCCCTCGGCTATGGGGCGTATCTCGTGGCCGTGGCCCGGATGCCGCTCTAGCCGACTGCTCGCCGCGGGCAGCTACTCGTCTTCGGGCTTCTCCGCCGAGTCGACTTCCTCGACCAGGCCGAGGTGCTCGACCAGCCAGCGGTCGAACTCGATCGCGGCGCGCACCCAGCTGACCGTGGACGACACGAAGTGCTCGAGGAGCACACCGGTGCCGATCAGGGTCTGGGCCTCACCGATGAGGCGGAGGGTGGCGGTGCCGTCCTCGTCCTCGTGGGTGTGGCTGTAGACCTTGGGCCACAGGGTGCGGCGGTTCCAGTCGTCGATCGCGTCGAGGATCTGGGTCTTGGACTCGATGGGGTGCGGACGGTCGTAGAACGTACGCACGGAGAAGACGGCCTGGTCGCCTTCGCCGCGGAACATGAAGTACGTACGGAACTCCTCCCACGGCGCGACGAGGTCACCCTCTTCGTCCACGCCGTGCTTGAGCTCCATCTGGTCCAGAAGCTGCTTGACGAGGTCCTGGTCCGGGACGACGGCGCCCGCCGGTCCTTGGCCCTGCTGCGGCTCGGGCTGGCCCCCGAAGTTCGGAATCGAGGACGGGTCGATGCTCACCGTGTATTTCCCTTCGTACGGATTGGCCCATCCTCTCCCATGCCGGGCGGGGCTTGTAAAGGCCCGCCCCGGGCGGGTCCGGGGGTTCCGCTGCGGGCTGACATGATCTGGCCGTATGGGGGTGGCGATGCGTCGTGCCGGGTGGGTGATCTGGGGGGCGTGCGGGGTTTTCGCTCTGTGCGTGGCGGGTTTTTTCGTGTGGTTTCTCGCGGAGGCCGCGCGGGAGGTGGACAAGGCGCAGGAAGATCCGTTCCGTACCACGTCGAAGATCAGCTGCGGCAAGGCGCTGACCTGGGCGCATGGCCGACTGCCGGACAAAGCGCGCGATCAGGACTGCGAGTACGCGGACTGGATGGACGACCTCGCGTCGGGCACCTTCCGGATGGAACGCGCGGAGGTCGACGCGTGGATACGGGATTCCTGGCCCGCCGCGGAGCCCGGACCGTCCTGCACCGATGCCGACCGCTGCGTGCACGTCGAGTTCGTCACAGCGGACGGTGTGCCCGCCGAGGGGTACGCCTCGCCCACGCCGGACGACGTGGTGCAGCCGGTGGCGCTCACGATCGAGGTGGTCCACGAGGACGGCAAGACCTCGCTCGTACGGTTCAGGGCCTGGACGTCGTGACGGTGGTGGCCGCCCCGGGCGCGCTGCCCGGACCGGCCACCACTGTCCGTAAGGCGCTTACTGCGCCGGCCCCACAAGCAGCCCGTCACCCGCGAGGTCCACCCGCACCGTGTCCCCGTCCTTGACCTCGCCCGCGAGGATCTCCTTCGCGAGGCGGTCGCCGATCGCGGTCTGGATGAGGCGGCGCAGCGGACGCGCGCCGTACGCCGGGTCGTTGCCCTCTTCGGCCAGCCACGCGAGCGCGGCGGGCGTGACGTCGAGCGTGAGCTGCCGCTCGGCCAGGCGCTTGGCCAGGCGGCCGATCTGCAGTTCGGCGATATGCGCGAGCTCGTCCTTGGTCAGGGCCGAGAAGACGACGAGATCGTCGAGCCGGTTCAGGAACTCCGGCTTGAAGGAGGACCGTACGACCTCGAGGACCTGCTGCTTCTTCTCTTCCTCGCTCGTCGTCGGCTCGACCAGGTACTGGCTGCCGAGGTTCGAGGTGAGCACCAGGATCGTGTTGCGGAAGTCGACCGTGCGGCCCTGCCCGTCGGTCAGGCGCCCGTCGTCGAGCACCTGGAGCAGGACGTCGAAGACCTCCGGATGCGCCTTCTCGACTTCGTCGAGCAGCACGACGGAGTACGGACGCCGGCGTACCGCTTCCGTCAGCTGTCCGCCCTCCTCGTATCCGACGTAGCCGGGAGGCGCACCCACGAGCCGGGCGACGCTGTGCTTCTCCCCGTACTCCGACATGTCGATACGGACCATCGCCCGCTCGTCGTCGAAGAGGAAGTCCGCCAGCGCCTTCGCCAGCTCGGTCTTGCCGACACCGGTCGGGCCGAGGAACAGGAACGATCCGGTGGGGCGGTCGGGGTCGGCGATTCCGGCGCGGGTGCGGCGTACGGCGTCGGAGACCGCCTGGACGGCCTCGCTCTGGCCGATCAGCCGCTTGCCCAGCTCCTGTTCCATGCGCAGGAGCTTCTGCGTCTCGCCTTCGAGGAGGCGCCCGGCCGGGATGCCGGTCCAGGAGCCGACCACGTCCGCGATGTCGTCGGGGCCGACCTCCTCCTTGACCATGGTGTCCTTGGTGACCTCCTGCTCGGCCTCGGAGGCCTCGGCCAACTCCCGCTCCAGGGCGGGGATCTCGCCGTACAGGAGCTTGCTCGCGGTGTCGAAGTCGCCGTCGCGCTGGGCGCGTTCGGCCTGGCCGCGCAGGGCGTCCAGCTTCTCCTTGAGCTCACCGACGCGGTTGAGGGAGGTCTTCTCCTTCTCCCAGCGCGCGGTCAGGCCCCGCAGCTCCTCCTCCTTGTCGGCGAGGTCGCGGCGCAGCTTTTCGAGGCGCTGCCGGGAGGCGGGGTCCGTCTCCTTGTCGAGCGCCAGCTCCTCCATCCTGAACCGGTCGACAGCGCGCTGGAGTTCGTCGATCTCGACGGGCGAGGAGTCGATCTCCATACGGAGCCGGGACGCGGCCTCGTCGACGAGGTCGATGGCCTTGTCGGGCAGGAAGCGCGAGGTGATGTAGCGGTCGGAGAGGGCGGCCGCGGCCACCAGCGAGGCGTCCGCGATGACGACCTTGTGATGGGCCTCGTAACGCCCCTTGAGTCCGCGCAGGATCGCGATGGTGTCCTCGACGGACGGCTCGGCGACCAGGACCTGCTGGAAACGGCGCTCCAGGGCGGGGTCCTTCTCGATGCGCTCGCGGTACTCGTCGAGGGTCGTGGCACCGACCATGCGCAGCTCGCCGCGGGCGAGCATCGGCTTGAGCATGTTGCCCGCGTCCATCGCGGAGTCGCCGCCGGCGCCCGCGCCCACGACGGTGTGCAACTCGTCGATGAACGTGATGACCTGGCCGTCGCTCTCCTTGATCTCGGAGAGGACGGTCTTCAGCCGCTCCTCGAACTCACCGCGGTACTTGGCGCCCGCCACCATCGCACTCAGGTCGAGCGAGACGAGCCGCTTGTCGCGCAGGCTCTCGGGGACGTCGCCCTTCACGATGCGCTGGGCGAGGCCCTCGACGACGGCGGTCTTGCCGACGCCGGGCTCGCCGATGAGCACGGGGTTGTTCTTGGTACGGCGGCTCAGGACCTGCACCACGCGGCGGATCTCCTGGTCCCGGCCGATGACCGGGTCGAGCTTGCCCTCGCGCGCGGCGGCGGTGAAGTCGGTCCCGAACTTCTCCAGTGCCTTGTACGAGCCTTCGGGATCAGCTGTGGTCACGCGGCGCGCACCCCTCGTCTTCTGAAAAGCGTCGAGCAGGCGCTTGGCAGTGGCGCCCTCCTTGGACAGTACGGCCCCGGTCTGACCGCCCTTGTCGGCGATCCCGATCAGCAGGTGCTCGGTCGACAGGTACTCGTCGTCCAGCTCCTTGGCCTGCTTCGCGGCCTCCGCGACCACGGCGAGCATGTCGCGGTCGGGCTGCGGCGGCGAGACCGTCGAACCGGTCACGCTGGGCAGGGCGCTCAGCACGCGCTCGGCCCCGTTCCGTACGGCGACCTGGTCGGCGTCGACGGCCGCGAGCAGGTCGGTGATGTTCTCGTTGTCCTGACCCTCGAGGAGTGCGAGCAGCAAGTGCGCAGGGGTCAGATCGGGGTGCCCGGCGGACACGGCGCGGCTGGTGGCCGCATTGATCGCGTCCCGGCTCCTGTTGGTCAGCTCGGCATCCACGTGTGGGGTTCCTCCTGGTGCGTCTGGTCTCTGTCTCCGGGGTCGGACTCTGACTCATCCAACGTACACAAAGTTGAGTCTATTCCGCTCAAGGTGAGGGCGGAAGGCCGGGTGGGGCCCGGGTGAGGCCCGCTGGGGCCCGTGACGGGGCACCCGGAGGCCGGTGGGTCATGCCCATGCCTTAAGTTCCCGATTCATGGCCATCGATCCGCGGAACCCCGACGCCGCCTATCTCAGCTTCTGGCGCGAGCGGCACATGTGCACCCTGACGACGCTCCGCCCCGACGGCACCCCGCACGTGGTGCCGGTCGGCGTGACGTACGACCCGGACGCCGGGGTGGCCCGTGTGATCACCAACAAGTCCAGCGCCAAGGTCGGCAACATCCTCGCGGCGGGCCCGGCCGGGGCGCGGGTGGCGCTGTGCCAGGTGGACGGCGGCCGCTGGGCCACGCTGGAGGGCATCGCGTACATCCGCACCGACGCGGAGCGGATAGCGGACGCGGTCCAGCGCTACGCGGAGCGCTACACCCGGACCCCGGCACCGAACCCGGACCGGGTCCTCATCGAGGTGTCCCTGTCACGGGCGATGGGGCGGGCCTGACGGTGGGGGCTCGCCCGGGGCCGCCGACGACGCGGCGCCCCGTCCCGGAGCGGGTGGCGGCGGCCGAGCGTTTCGCGGCGGCGTCCGGCTTCGCGATGAGCTGCACACGCGAGGTCGGCCGCCTGCTCGCCTCGGCCGCCGCGGCGAAGCCGCAGGGGGTCGTCGCCGAGAGCGGCACGGGCGCGGGCGTGGGGACGGCGTGGCTGCACAGCGGTCTTGGCGCGCAGGCGCGGCTGGTCACGGTGGAGCACGACATGGCCCTGGCCGTCCACGCGTCCGACGCCTTCGCGGACGACCCGAACGTGACGGTCCTCGCCGGTGACTGGCGCCTGCTCGGCCCGCACGCGCCGTTCGACGTCTTCTTCTGCGACGGCGGCGGCAAACGGGACGACCCCGACCTCGTCGTCGACCTGCTGGCCCCGGGCGGCATCCTGATCCTCGACGACTTCACGCCCTCCACGGACTGGCCGCCGCACTTCGAGGGCGAGACGGACGAGCTGCGCCTCTTCTACCTGACCCACCCGGCACTCACCACAACCGAGATCCTGACCACTGCGTACGCGTCGACGGTCATGGCCGTACGGCGGGACTGAAGCCGGCCGCGGACGCGAGGCGGCAACACCGCTGCACGCGAGGCAAAAACACAGCGGCGCCACCGTGTTCAGGTCCACGGTGACGCCGCTGCGGGGGGAAGCGCCTGAGCGATGTTTGACGACGGGGGATCGCGTCAGGCACTGCGGGGGGTGGCGGAAATTGGTTCGGGTTCGACCAGTTGGTGGTCGCGCTGATCGAGATTGACGAAGATCATTCCGTAGCGCACCGCACACCGCACGGGCTGCGGCGCGCCACGGGGCCGGCGCAAGCACCGGTAGGCCCGGACGTCGTCGTCCTCGTCGTCGCGCACGACCACCACGGGTTCGCCGAACAGGGTGACCATCAGCGAGTCGCCAGGGCGGGGGATGGCCGTGACGAGATCGATGAAGTGCCAGCCCGAGCGGTAGGCGGTGGCCATTTCGCGTCGGAAGGTTCTGTCGTCGGGCGGGGTTGTCACGCGCGCCCGCTCGGGGAGGCGGAGCCCCACGTCGGCTCACCCGCGAGCACACTGCCTGCAGGCGCGCTGCCCCACGTCGGTTCGCCGACGGCGGCGTTGCCCGCGGGAGCGCTGCCCCACGTCGGCTCACCATTGGCGACAAGCACACCGAGGGCGGCTGCCGCCGCGATGGCCAGAGCGCTGAGTGCACGAACCATCCTGGTCATGGCCGTTTCTCCACCTCGTTTGATCAAACTCCTTGACTCCTGCGTTTAAGACGATGGCTCAGACAGAACCCTTCCACCAGCAGATACAGGCATCATGTTCCTGTAATTCAGGACCCTGAGGGGGGTGGAAATGACGCTAAAGCGGGACGATTCAGGAAGGCATGGGAGCGAAGAAGAGCCGTGCACCGGTGCCGATCTGTGCACCAATGGCAAAGACCTGTACGCCCAGGCACTGCGTGCGGGGCGCATCAGGCGATCTGCTGTGCAACATGTGCCATGCCTGCTTCGTCTGGCGCTGTTGCGCCCCGATTCCGAGGACACTGAATGGCTCTGGCCGGTTCCCCCGTCGGTCGCACTGAACCAGCTGATTCACCCGCTGGAACGGGAGATCCACAAGCGTAGAGAGCAAGCCAGCTCCCTCGCCGACGCGTTCGAGCCATTTATGACGATCACCACGCCGGCACCGACGGCAGATCACTCGATCACGGTGCTCGACGGGTTCACGGCCATCAACGCCGCGCTCGACCGTGCGATGGACGAGTGCACCGAGGAACTGCTCGCCATACAGCCCGGAAGCGGACGTACTCCCGAGGTTCTGGAGGAAGGGCTGCGCCGGGTCGCGCCGCTGATCGAGCGCAAGGTACGCATGCGAACGCTGTACCAGCACACCGCCCGACATCATTCGGCCACCATCGGATACGTCGAGCGCGTGGGGCCGCACGGACTCGAGGTGCGCACGCTCGAGGAGATCGTCGACCGGTTGATCCTGGTGGACCGCAAGGTGGCCTTCGTACCCGCCCGGAGCGACCGCCGGGTGGCCCTCGAGCTGCGCCATGAAGGGCTGGTCAGCTATCTGGTCGGAGTGTTCGAGCAGTTCTGGCTGCTCGGCACCGACTGGGCGGAGGAAGTCCACTACCAGGCCGAACACCACGGCATCACGGGCGTGCAGCGCTCGATAGCCAAGCTTCTCGTGGAGGGCCACGTGGACGAGGCCATAGCCCGCCGGCTCGGCATGAACGTCCGCACCTGCCGGTCCCACATCGCCAAGCTCGCCGCCTCCCTCGGCAGCGGCAGCCGGGCTCAACTCGGCTATCTGATCGCGAAGTCGGGAATCCTGGAACAGGACGCTTAGACCGGCGGCACGTGCAGGCCGGTCTGGGCGATGCGGACGCCGAGTTGGGTGCGGGTCGTACAGCCCAGCGTCTCGGAGAGCCGGCCGATGTGGTGCCTGCACGTGCGGACGTTGATGCCGAGCCGCTCGGCGATGACCGCATCGGTGTTCCCCTCGGCGAGGAGGGCCGCGATGGCGTGTTCGCGATGACTGACGCCCTCGACGACACTGGTGGAAGGCACGTGCTCGGTGAGCGGAACGGCCCGGTGCCAGAACCTGTCGAACACTCCGACCAGATAGTCGATCAGGGCAGGATGCCTCACCTCCAGGGCAACCGAGCGGTCCGGACTGGCCGGAATGAACGCCACGGCTCGATCGAAGATCAGCAGACGTTCACCCACCTCGTCGAGAGTGCGGACCTCCACCGACCCTTCGAGTTGCTCCAGGTAGGTCTGCAATCCCTGCCCGTGCCGGGCGACATGGGTGTACAGGCTGCGGGTGCGCACCCCTCGCTCCTGCAGGTCCAGCGCGCGCGGCAGCGCCCCGCTCAGCTCCCGCTCCGAACGGATGCCGGACGGCTGCATGGCGCGCAGCTCCGCGGCACAGGCGGCTGTCGCCTCGTCGATGGCGAGGTTGATGCGCGGCATGCCTTCGAGCACTCTGAGTGCCGCACTCTCAGAAGCGTTCACGGCCCTGGGTACGGCAAATCGCTCAGCCACTCCGGCCAGTGCACCCGACCGTCGTCGTATCTCCCCCAGCTCCGACTCGAATTCCCGCAGCAAACGAGCGACTACCACACCGGGACTCGTGGGCAGCAGCCACTCCATGTCCGACGGATCCGGGTGCAAGAGGCCCAACTCGACCAGGCAGCGCGCATCCGTCACCTTGGACCGCGAGATCCGCCCTGCTTGCAGCGCCGCCTGATAGGCCTTCTCTCCGGCGTCGCACAATTCCTCTACGTCATGTACGTCATGCCGATGCGTATCGCCTTCGGCCACCGCCCTACCCCCAAGTCCAGTGCTCCGCGCCCATTATCCCGGGGGTCGACGTAGAACTGACGCCGCCCGACCCATCCCCCCGCCTCCCTCACAAAGAGCAGACAAGCCCAACGGGGGCCTCTCCGTCCACGAGAACCGGAACATCACGGGTGCCTCCTACAAAAGGACCGCCCCCTTCCGTCGCTCAACTGCCATGCGTGGTTTGCCCGTACGGGATATCGCATTGGTTGTGGGACAGAGGGCGCAGCCCTACGTTTCCGAGCATGCGAGCGCTCATCACCAGCAAAGCCGGCAGGCGGGCCCTGCGGCCCATCGTTCAGCTCATCGACCAGCGCGTGGAGCGCCAGGTGCGGCGGGTCATCGAGGAGTCCGGGCGGGGTGAGGTGACGCAGCAGGAGCTGAAGCAGTTGCGGAACCGGCAGCGGCCGCTCGAGCTGTTCTTCGACGGCACCGGACGCGGGGCTTCCCGGCTGCCCTCCGCGCCGCATCTCAACCGGACCATCGGCGAGTTGGCCGAGGTGACCGGGGCCGAACGCGAGGCCGCCGAGCGGACCGTGGCGCAGGCGTTCCGGCTGCTGATCGCGCTCGAGGCGCTCGGTGTCGGGCGGATCGCGGGCGGCACGATGAATATCGTGGGGAAGCTTTCGGCCGTGCCGCTGCTCGATCCGCCCAACGACGAGTTTCTGGAGATCGGGACGCTGTACGGCATGTTCAGCGCCGGGCTCAGCAGGATGATGCAACGCACCGGCCGCACCCCGGAGTTGACGATCGTCGATCCGCTGGCGGGGACGCAGCTGCAGCCCGGCGCCACCATGGGCGGCGACGCTTCCGGTGCGCCCGTGAACGGGGACGCCGTACGCGCCAACCTGCAGCTCGTCGGCGCCACCGCCCGTATACAGCAGGGGTTCTCCGAGGACCCCGAGGTGCGCGCCAAGGTCTCCGACCGCGCGTACGGCCTGATCATCGTGGACGGCGACCACTCCGCCGAGGGGGTCGCCGCCGACCTGGAGTGGGCCGAGCGGATCATCGCGCCCGGCGGCATCGTCGTACTCGACGACTTCGGGCACCCCAAGTGGGCCGGGATCAAGGAAGCGTTCGAGAAGCACATGGCCGGGGAGACCCGGTTCACGTTCCTCGGCCAGGTGGCGCACTCGGGCTATCTCCGCGCGCGCTCCTGAACGTCGCCGGCCACCCACCCCACCGCCCCGAGCACCGCCAGGGCCCGCCGCTCGGTCGGGAGCAGTTCGAGTTCCCGGGCGATGGCGAGCGCGAGCTCGGCGTGGTCCGTGGCGAGGGGCGCGTCGCCGAGGTCCCGGTGGACGTGGGCGAGGCCGATGTGGGCCTCGGCCTGCTGGTGGCGGAAGTCGCAGCGGCGGGTGATGTGCAGGGCTTCGCGCAGGTCCGATGTCGCCGTGTCGAGGCGGCCGTTGAGCCGGTGCAGGTCGGCGAGGGTGATCAGGCAGTCGGCCTCGTTGGCCGCGTCGGCTGTCTCCCGGGCCCGCTGCAGGGCCAGTTCGGCGTGGGTGCCGGCGAGATCGGTCCGCCCGCAGTCGCGGTGGATCCGGGCGAGGACCTCGTGGGCACCGGCCACACTCGGCCGCTGCTGATGGTCCTCGCACAGCCGGAGCGCCTCGGTGCCGTCGGCCAGCGCCTCCTCGTACCGGCCGAGCGCGTGCAGGGCGAGGGCACGGTTGATCCGCGGGCTGATCGTCAGGGACTCGTGCCCGCCCTCGAGACACGCCTCGATCGCCTCGGTCGTCAGCTCCACCGCCCTGTCGAACTCACCGAGATACGCATGGATGAGGCCCGCCGTGTTGAGCCCGCGCCCCAGCGAAATGGCCCCGCCGTGCGAGCGGGCGATGGCAATGGACTGCTCCTGCCACCCGAGTGCATGGCGCATCTGGCCGCGCTGTCCGTAGTGGAGCGCGAGGTTGGTCAGGATGGTGCCCACGCCGATGGTGAATCCCGCGCTCCGGTATCCGTCCAGCGCGAGATGGACGGATACCAGGGCGTCCTGGACGCGCCCGGCGTGCTGGCGCATCAGGAAGAAGCCGTGGTGCATGGCCGCCTGGGCCAGTACCTCGCCCTGGCCCTGAGCCGCACGAAGGCCCGCCGTCATCGCCGCCTCCCACTCGGCCAGGTGCCTGCGCCGGTAGAAGTACGGCCGCAGCTGGTCGGCCAGCTGCCAGGCGGTCGGATACGGGCCTGACTCGGCGGCGCGGGTGATGACCGCGACGAGGTGGGCGCGTTCGCCCTCCAGCCACGCGAGCGCCTGGTGCCGGTCGGCGAAGCGCGCGGATTCCCTACGGGGCCGGGGCAGTTGGACGGACCCGACGTAGCCGAAGGCGGTGGCCGCGTCCGCGGTCGCGAGGTACCAGGCGCACAGGCGCTCCCAGGCGGTCTCGCGGTCCGGGTCGGCCTCGGCCAGCTCCTGCGCGTACAGGCGCAGCAGATCGTGGAACTGGAACCGGTCCGTGGCGGTGCGCTGCACCAGACCGGCGGTGGCGAGTTCGTCGAGGAGGTGCTCGGCCTCGGACTCCGGGACGCCGGCCAGGGCCCCGGCCGCCTCCGCGGTGAAGTCCGGCCCCGGGTGCAGCCCGAGGAGGGCGAACAGTCGCGCCGTGCCCTTGGCCAGGGCGGCGTGCGAGTGCTCGAAGGCGGTACGGACGGCGGCCTGGCGGTCACCGGCGATGGAGAGCCTCGTCAGGCGACGGCTCCCCTCGGTCAGCTCCTGCGCGTACGCGGCCAGTGAAGTACCCGGCCTGGCGGCCAGGTTGGCGGCGGCGATCCGCAGCGCCAGCGGAAGGCGGGCGCACAGCTCCGCGAGCCGCGCGGCGGCCTGCGGCTCCGCCGCCACCCGCTGCTCGCCGAGCACACCCGCCAACAGGTCGTGCGCCTCGGCCTGTTCGAGCACCGCCAGCGGCACCGGGTGGGCACCGTGGCTGGCGGTCAGACCCCGCAGGTCGGGCCGGCTCGTCACCAGCACGGAGACCCCGGCCGTGCCCGGCAGCAGCGGCCGTACCTGTTCGGCACCGGCCGCGTCGTCGAGGATCAGCAGGACCCTGCGGTCGGCCACCCTGCTGCGGAACGCGGCCGCGCGGTCGTCGAGGGTCTCGGGGACCGCGTCCGCGTCGAGGCCGCAGGCGCGCAGCAGTCCGGAGAGCACCTCGGCGGGATCACGCGGCCGTTCGGTGGTGCCCAGGAGCCGTACGTACCACTGGCCGTCGGGGAAGACCGGCCGCAGCCGGTGGCCGAGGTGGACGGCCAGCGCGGACTTGCCGACCCCGGGCGATCCGGACACGACGACGGGCACGGCCGCGGGCGACGCGAGGAGCTCCGCCAAGTGGTCCACGAGATCGTCGCGTCCTGCGAAATCGGGCGGGGCCGGCGGGAGTTGGCTCTGCACCACCCAAGCCGGCGGCGGGGTGACGGCGGCCCGTGCGGCCGGCGTGCCCAGCTCCGCGCCCCCGTCGAGGATGTCCTGGTGCAGGCGCCGCAGGTCCTGGCCCGGGTCGATGCCGAGTTCGCCGGCCAGGACACCGCGCACGCTCCGGTAGTGGGCGAGCGCGTCGGCCTGCCGGCCGCAGCGGTACAGGGCGAGCATGTACTGGGCGGCCAGCCGCTCGTCCAGGCGGTGCAGGGTGCTGCGCTCGGCGAGCGCGGAGAGGAGCTCGGCGTGCTGCCCCAGGCGCAGCCGCCGGTCGGTGCAGTCCAGTTCGGCGGCCCACCGCTCCTTGCGGAGCGTCTCGCGGACGGCGTTGAACCACGGGGTGTCGGCGCCGGCGAACGGCTCCGCCCGCCACAGCGCGAGCGCCTCCTGGAACAGCGCCACCGCCCGCGCCTCGTCCTCGGCTTCCCCGGCCTGCCCCAGAAGCCGCCGGAACCGGTGCACGTCGATCCGCGAAGCGTCGGCGGTCAGTACGTAGCCGCCGCCCGGACCGCGGTTGATGGTCTCCGGCAGGAGCCTGCGCAGCCGGGACACGTAGCTGTACAGGGTGTGCGTGGCGCGCGGAGGCGGCCTCTCGCCCCATACCCGGTCCACCAACTGCTCGACCGTCACAGGGCTGTTGGCGTCCACGAGCAGTGCGGCGAGCACCGTCTGCTGCCGGGCGGGCCCCAGCTCGACCGGGCCGGCATCCGTCCACGCCTGCACCGCGCCCAGCAGCCGAAACTCCACCCGAGCCCCCGTCCGTCCGGCCGTGGACACGGCCCCCGCCCGGAATTCTAGGTTCCTGCGGCTGCCCCGCACGATGGGTCGTACGGTATTCGGCCGGCCGCACGCGGCGGGCAACGCGAAGGGCCGGGAGGCATCAACCTCCCGGCCCTACAAGCGAGTTGCCCCGAACGTCAGGTGCCCCGCAGGGTCAGTCCGACGACCGCTTCGGCCGCCAGACCACCAGCGCCGAGGTCTGCTGGACCTCCTGATACGGCACGAGATCGCGGCGGTACGAGGCATGCACCGCCGCCTCACGTTGCTGCATCGTGGCGGCGGCCCCTTCCAGCGCGGCGGACAGCTCGGCCGCGCGGGCCTGGAGCGCGGCGACCTGGTTCTCCAGCTCGATGATGCGCTTGATGCCGGCCAGGTTGATGCCCTCGTCCTGCGACAGCGCCTGCACCTGGCGGAGCAGATCGATATCGCGGGCCGAGTAACGCCGGCCCCGGCCCGCGGTGCGGTCCGGGGAGACGAGGCCGAGGCGGTCGTACTGCCTCAGGGTCTGCGGGTGGAGGCCGGAGAGCTGGGCCGCGACCGAGATCACGTACACCGGTGTCTCTTCGGTCAGTTCGTACGGATTGCGTCGACGGCCGTCCATCTCAAGCTCCCTTCGCGGCCTGGAACAGTTCTGCCCGGGGATCGTGCCCCTCAGTCGCCTTCGCGTAGGCCTCGAGGGCTTCACGGGCGGTGTCGGTCAGATCGGCGGGTACGGCGACTTCCACGGTGACAAGGAGATCGCCGCGGGTGCCGTCCTTGCGGAGCGCACCCTTGCCGCGAGCGCGCATGGTGCGGCCGTTGGGGGTGCCCGGGGGCAGCTTCAGCTTGACCGGCGGGCCGCCCAGGGTCGGAACCTTGATCTCGCCGCCGAGGGTCGCCTCGGTGAAGGACACCGGGACGGTCACCGTGAGGTTGTCGTCCCTGCGCCCGAAGACCGGGTGCTTGTCCACGTGCACGACCACGTACAAGTCGCCCGCGGGACCGCCCCGTTCACCGGGTGCTCCCTTGCCGCGCAGCCGGATCCGCTGACCGTCCGATACGCCCGCGGGGATCCGCACCTGCATGGTGCGCGAGGACTTGGCGCGGCCCGAACCCTTGCAGATCTCGCAGGGGTCCTGGGCGATGAGGCCCCGGCCCTTGCAGTCCACGCACGGGTCGGTGAGCGAGAAACCGCCACCGCCGCCGCGCGAGACCTGACCGGTGCCGACGCAGGTCGGGCACACGCGGGGCGTGCCGTTCTTGTCGCCGGTGCCCGAACAGGCCTTGCAGGGCTGCTGCGAGGACATCCGCAACGGGACCGTGGCCCCGTCCACCGCCTCGGTGAAGCTGAGCGTCACCTCGGACTCGATGTCCTGGCCGCGGCGCGGCTGCGTACGCGTACCGCCCGCGCCGCCGCCGCGGTTGAAGAGTCCGCCGAAGACGTCCCCGATTCCACCGCCGCCGAACGTGCCGCTGCCGCCCTGGCCCTGGGCGCCGCCTCCGAAGAGGTCGCCCAGGTCGAAGTTGAAGGAGCCGGTGCCGCCCCCGCCGGGTCCGGCACGGAAGCCTCCGTTGCCGAACAGGGCGCGGGCCTCGTCGTACTCCTTGCGCTTCTTCGGGTCGCCGAGGATGTCATTCGCCTCGGAGATCTCCTTGAAGCGCTCCTCCGCCTTGGCGTTGCCCTTGTTGGCGTCCGGGTGGAACTCGCGGGCGAGCTTGCGGTACGCCTTCTTGATCTCGGCCTCGGTGGCGTCCTTGGGGACGCCGAGGACCTTGTAGTAGTCCTTCTCGATGAAGTCCTTGGTGCTCATCCCCGGCGTCCCTCCTCACGTATACCGATGGATCCGTCCGCGTCAGCCCTCGTCCGGGCCACCGCTCTCCTTGCTGTCGTCCGCGGAAGCGGCGGACGCCTCTTCGGAGTCGGCTTCCTTGACGGTCTGCGCACCCGGCTGCGGCTCGGCCACGGCCACCCGCGCGGGGCGGATGGTGCGCTCACCGATGCGATACCCGGGCTGAAGGATCGCGACGCAGGTCGTCTCGGTGACGTCCGGCGCGTAACTGTGCATGAGCGCCTCGTGGATCATCGGGTCGAAGGGCTCGCCCTCCTTGCCGAACTGCTGCAGACCCATCTTCGCGGCGACCGTCTCCAGGGATTCGGCCACCGACTTGAACCCGCCCACCAGCTCGCCGTGTTCACGGGCGCGGCCGATGTCGTCGAGGGTCGGGAGCATCTCGGTCAGGAGCTTCGCGACGGCGAGCTCCTTGACCTGGACACGGTCCCGCTCCACACGGCGGCGGTAGTTCTGGTACTCGGCCTGCAGCCGCTGGAGGTCCGCGGTGCGCTCACCGAGCGCGGTACGGACCTGGTCGAGCTGAGCGGTGAGAGCCACTGTCGCGTCCCCGGCCGGGGCCGCCCCCTCCTCCTTGGGAGTGGGGGCGGCCTTCGACTCGGCGGCCTCGGGTGCGGTGCCTTCGGAGACGTCAGTGGGCTCGTTCTGCTCGTCGAACCCGGGGGTCTCCTCCGTCACGCGGCACCGTCCTTCTTGTCGAAGTCCGGCTTCTCGTCGTCGACGATCTCGGCGTCCACGACGTCGTCGTCAGCCTTGGCCTCACCGGGCTGGTCCTGCGGAGCCTCGCCACCCGCCGCCTGCGCGGCCTGGGCGTCGGCGTACATCGCCTGGCCCAGCTTCTGCGCGACGACCTGGACCTTCTCGGTCGCGGTGCGGATCTCGGCGGAGTCATCGCCCTTGAGCTTCTCCTTCAGCTCGGTGAGCGCCTCCTCGACCTCGGTCTTCACCTCGCCCGGGACCTTCTCCTCGTTGTCCTTGAGGAACTTCTCGGTCTGGTAGACGAGCTGCTCGCCCTGGTTACGGGACTCGGCAGCCTCCTTGCGGCGCTGGTCCTCGTCCGCGTACTGCTCGGCCTCCTGGCGCATGCGGTCGACCTCGTCCTTCGGCAGCGAGGAGCCGCCGGTGACGGTCATCTTCTGCTCCTTGCCCGTGCCGAGGTCCTTCGCGGTCACGTGCATGATGCCGTTGGCGTCGATGTCGAAGGAGACCTCGATCTGCGGGACGCCACGCGGCGCCGGCGGCAGACCGGTCAGCTCGAACATCCCGAGCTTCTTGTTGTACGCCGCGATCTCGCGCTCGCCCTGGTAGACCTGGATCTGCACCGACGGCTGGTTGTCCTCGGCCGTCGTGAAGATCTCGGACCGCTTGGTCGGGATCGTGGTGTTGCGCTCGATGAGCTTGGTCATGATGCCGCCCTTGGTCTCGATACCAAGCGACAGCGGGGTCACGTCGAGGAGCAGGACGTCCTTGACCTCACCCTTGAGCACACCGGCCTGCAGGGCGGCGCCGATGGCGACGACCTCGTCCGGGTTCACACCCTTGTTGGCGTCCTTGCCACCGGTCAGCTCCTTGACGAGCTCGGCGACGGCGGGCATACGGGTGGAGCCGCCGACCAGGACCACGTGGTCGATCTCGGACAGCTGGATGCCGGCGTCCTTGATGACGTTGTTGAACGGGTTCTTGCAGCGCTCGAGCAGGTCGGACGTGAGCTGCTGGAACTGGGCGCGCGTGAGCTTCTCGTCCAGGTGCAGCGGGCCCTCGGCGGAGGCCGTGATGTACGGCAGGTTGATCGTGGTCTCGGTCGAGGACGAGAGCTCGATCTTCGCCTTCTCGGCGGCCTCGCGCAGGCGCTGGAGCGCCATCTTGTCCTTGCCGAGGTCCACACCGTGACCGTTGTTGAACTGCTTCACCAGGTAGTCGACGACGCGCTGGTCCCAGTCGTCACCACCGAGGTGGTTGTCACCGTTGGTGGCCTTCACCTCGACGACGCCGTCGCCGATCTCGAGCAGCGAGACGTCGAAGGTGCCGCCACCGAGGTCGAAGACGAGAATGGTCTGGTCGTCCTTGTCGAGACCGTAGGCCAGGGCGGCGGCCGTCGGCTCGTTGACAATACGCAGGACGTTGAGACCCGCGATCTCGCCGGCCTCCTTCGTCGCCTGGCGCTCGGAGTCGTTGAAGTACGCGGGCACGGTGATGACCGCGTCCGTGACCTTCTCGCCCAGGTAGGCCTCCGCGTCCCGCTTCAGCTTCTGCAGCACGAAGGCGCTGATCTGCTGGGGGTTGAAGGGCTTGCCGTCGAGCTCGATCTTCCAGTCCGTGCCCATGTGACGCTTCACCGAACGGATGGTCCGGTCCACGTTGGTCACCGCCTGGCGCTTGGCGACCTCGCCGACGAGCACCTCGCCGTTCTTGGCGAAGGCGACGACGGACGGCGTGGTCCTGGCGCCCTCGGCGTTGGTGATGACGGTGGGCTCGCCGCCTTCAAGAACGCTGACGACAGAGTTAGTCGTGCCCAGGTCGATGCCGACCGCACGTGCCATTTCGAATCCTCCATACGACTTGAGTGGAACTGGCTCAAGGATGACACGGCACTTGGGCTAACGCAACAGACCTGAGTGGAGCCCGCTCAACTTTATTGTGCGCTTATGTCACCTCGCGGCCCAGAACACCGCCTCTCACGCCCAGGACGCCACTCAGCTCCCGTACGGCCTCGTCGATCCCGGTCGCGCAGTCCCGCAGGACGTCATAGCCCTGGCCCCACGGATCGGGGATCGCGTCGGCCCGCTGCGAGGCCGGGGCGACCCGGCCGCGCAGTGCCGCGACCCGGGCGACGGTCTCCTCAGGGGTCGCCCCCGCACCGTCCAGATCCGCGGCAAGCCGCAGGAACTCCTTGAGCGTGAAGCACCGGCGCATGGCCTGCGGTTCGAGCCGTACGGCGGCTTCGCGGTGCTCGCGTTCCATGCCGAGCACCAGGTCCGACCCGGCGGCCAGAGCGGCGGTCAGCGGCCGCGAGGCGAAGGCCCCGACCTCGCCGCCGAGCCCGGCGAGCACGGACCGGGTGGCGGCGTCCATGCCCTCCAGATGCCGCGCCTGCGTCCCCGCGCTGGACGCCTCGGCGTCCGGGGCCCACTTCGCGAACAGCCGCTCCGCGAGCACGGACCGATGGACGTTCCCCGTACAGACGAACAGCACTCTCAACCGTGCCACAGCGGCCCGCCGGTCACGTCTCGCCCACGAGCGCCGGTCACGTCTCGCCCACGAGCGCCGGTCACTTCTCACCCGCGAGATACGACAGGGCCACACCGCTGCGCTCACGGATGGTCCGCGGCGTGGGCATCCGGTGGCGACCGGCGGCCGGGGGCTCAGCGTCGCCGTAACTCCCGTAACTCCCATAGCCCTTGGACTTGGCGGTCGGGGTCATCGAGAAGACCGTCCCGAGCGTGCGCACTCCCACCGTGCGCAGCGCGTCGGCGGCGCTCTTGATCTGGTCGCGGGTGGTCTTCGCGGCGCGTACGACGAGCAGGGTGCCGTCGGCGAGCGGCGCGAGACCGACCGTGTCGGCGACCGGGAGCAGCGGGGCGGTGTCGACGATCACGGCCTCGTAGCGGTCGGCGAGTTCCTCGAGGACATCGCTCATACGGGTCGAGGCGAGCAGCTCGGTCGGGTTGGGCGGTACGGCGCCGCCCGTCAGGACCGAGAGCCCGCCCGGGCCCTGCTGCATCACGTCGTCGATACCGGCCCGCCCGATGAGGACCGTGGTCAGGCCCGCGTCCTGGACGAGGCCGAAGGTCTTCGCGACGCAGGGACGCCGCAGATCGGCGTCGACCAGGCAGGTGCGCACCCCGGCCTCGGTGAGCGCGAGCGCCAGGTTGGCCGCCGTGTTGGTCTTGCCCTCGCCCGGCAGCGAGCTCGTCACGACGAGCACCTTGGGCGGGTCGTCCACCTGCGTGAACTGCAGGTTGGTGCGCAACCTGCGGAAGGCCTCGGCGCGGGCGGAGTGCCCGGAGTCCGAGTTGGCCAGGGGGTGCTGAGGGGCGTCACGGTCGAACGGGATCGTGCCGAGCACGGCGTGGCCGGTCAGTTCGGCGAGGTCCGTGTGGTGCTTGAGCGTGGTGTCGAGCGTCTCGAGCAGCACGACGAGCGCCCCGGCGCCGAGCAGTCCGGCGAGCAGTCCGGCGGCCAGGTTGAGCAGGGCGTGCGGCGAGACGGGTGCGGCGGGCACGGAGGCGTGCTCGGTCACCCCGAGGTGCACGGGCGCCTGCGGGGCGGCGGCCACCGGCGTGTAGCCGCCGTCGCCCACCCGGGCCGGACCGGCGGCCGCGGCACCGCGCGGGCTCTCCAGCTGCTCGACGACCTTCGCGAAGCGGCCCGCGACCGCGTCGGCGATCTGCGCCGCGCGCTCCGGCTCCGTGTCGGAGACCGTGATGTTGATGAGCACGGTGTTGAGCGGGGCCTCCGCCTTGATCCGCTCGGCCAGCTGACGCGGCTCCACGTCGAGCCGCAGCTTGCGCACCACGGACTCGGTGACCTGGTCGGTCGCCACGATCGCGGCGTACGACTGGACCCGGGCCTGCGAGAAGGTCTGCCCCTGGTTGAGCTGGGCGGTGTCCTCGCCGCCGTGCCGGGTCGCGACGAACAGCTGCGTACGCGCTTCGTAGACCGGGGTCGAGACGGCGGTGGCGGTCCAGCCGGCCGCGATGCCGAGGACCACGACCGTGACGGCGACGGGCCACCGTCTGGCGACGATCTTCAAGAATCCGCGGAGGTCCACGGGGGTGCTCCTTGCAGGTGGGGGACGAGGCGCAGGGCGGTGCGGGTGGGCAGGAGACGGCGGGGCGATCGGTGTCAGAGGCGGGTGCGCAGCCAGTCGTAGGTACGGCGCACCCCGTCGCGCAGGGCGATCTCGGGCTTCCAGCCGAGCGCGTTGATCACGGAGGTGTCGAGCAGCTTGCGGGGCGTGCCGTCGGGCCGCGCGGTGTCCCACGCGACGGCGCCGCGGTAGCCGACGGCCTCGGCGATCAGCTCGGCGAGTTCGCGCAGCTCGATGTCCTCGCCGCAGCCGACGTTCACGGGCGCGTCGCCGTCGTAGTTCTCCAGGAGGAAAAGGCAGGCCCGCGCCAGATCGTCCACGTGCAGGAACTCGCGGCGCGGGGTGCCGCTGCCCCAGTGCGTGAGCGTCGCGTCCCCGCGCGTATGCGCCTCATGGGTGCGCTGCAGCATCGCCGGCAGGACATGGCTCGTGGTGACGTCGAGGTTGTCGTTCGGCCCGTAGAGGTTCGTCGGCATCGCCGAGATGTACGGAAGGCCGTACTGCCGGCGCATCGCCTGGACGTGCAGCAGGCCGGCGATCTTGGCGATGGCGTACGCGTCGTTGGTGGGCTCCAGGGCGCCCGTGAGCAGGGCCGATTCGGGGATCGGCTGCGGGGCGAGCTTGGGGTAGATGCAGCTGGAGCCGAGGAAGAGCAGCCACTCGACGCCGAACTCGCGGGCGGCGTCCAGGACATTGACCTGGATGCGCAGGTTGTCGCTGAGGAAGTCCACCGGCCGGGCGGAGTTGGCGGCGATCCCGCCGACGCGGGCCGCGGCGAGCACGACGACCCGGGGGCGCCGGTCGGCGTAGAGCCTGCGCACGGCGTCCCGCTCGCGCAGGTCGACCCGGTCGGATCCGTACAGCATCAGGTCCTCGAACCCCTCGGATCTGAAGTGCCTGACGAGCGCGGACCCGACGAGTCCACGGTGGCCGGCGAGGTGCACTCGGGCGCTGCGAGGGAGTTGCACGCTTTGCGTCCTATCGGATCGTCCCGGTATGTCCCAACCATGAGATTAGTCATGTATGCGGCATTCTCCCGGTAGCGCCCTACCCGAGGAGCTCTAGTGGTGCAACCGCTGGTGGCCGTTCTGATGACCAGTCACAACCGCTGTACGACAACCCTGTCGGCCCTCACCGCCCTTAAGCGGCAGTGCGGCCTGCCGCCCGGCACGGACGTGCAGGTCTTCCTGGTCGACGCGGGCAGCACGGACGGCACCGGCGAGGCGGTACGGCGCGCGCACCCGGACGTGCACGTCATGGACACCGACGACAGCGTCTTCTGGGGCCACGGGATGCGGATCGCCAGCCGCAACAGCCGGGCCGCGGGCGGACCGGCCTTCACCCACCAGCTGTGGCTCAACGACGACGTCGTGCTCGACGACGACGCGCTCGCCGTCCTCCTGGCGGCCGCCGAGAAGGAGCCGGAGGCCATCGTGGTGGGCGCCGTGCGCGACGGCGCCGCGACGACCTACTCCGGGCGGCGGGGCCGGGGGCTCGACCTGGTCGAGCCGACCGGACGGCTCGAACCCTGCGACACGTACAACGGCAATGTCGTCCTGATCCCGCGCACGGCACGCGACCGCGTCGGCGATGTCGACAAACGCTTCCCGCACGGGATGGGCGACTACGACCACGGCTTTCGCGCGCGCAAGGCCGGCATCCCGGCGCTGGTCGCGCCCCGCCACGTGGGCCGCTGCCCCCGCAACCCGCCCCGCACCGGCTCCCGCGAGCCGGGCATCGGCGTGCGCGAGGCCCTGCGGCGCGTGACCTCGGTCCGCGAACTGCCGCCGCGGGCCTGGTGGGTGTACTGCCTGCGCCATGCGGGGCGGCGGGCGCCGGTCCTGATGGTGTCGCCGTATGTGATGACGGCGGTGCGGGCGGGGACGGGGCGGTGAACCTCACGACCGCCTGTGCGGGAATCCTCCTGGTCGGGCTCCTCACCTGGAGCGTGCACCGGTGGCCGCTGTGGGGGCTCGCCCTGTTCACCGTGCAGCGCATGCTCTGGGAGGGGCTGACCAACGACATCGCCCCGCTCGTCGAGTCCGGTATCGGGCTGATGCCGTCGGACGTGGTGTGCGTCGCGCTGGTGGCCAGTGCGACCGTCCGCCTCGTCGGCGCGGCCCACCCCGGCGGCCCGGCCCGGATCGCCCTGGTCGCCCTGGCGGCCCTCGTGATGCTGTCCCTGCTGCGGGGTTTCCTGACGTTCGGCGTCGCCCAGCCGGGCAACGAAGCCCGGGCCGCCTTCCTGCAGGTGTGCTGTGTCGCGCTGTTCGCCGCCACCTTGCCGGACCCCAAGGCGGCACTGCGGGCCGTGGCCCGCTGCTGGGTCGTGGTCGCGATGGTGCTGTGTGTGCTCGCGACCGTGTGGTGGGGCGACATCGGCATCGGCTCCAGCTCGACGGTCGTGTACGTCGGCGGGGAACGGCGCGACGCCCGGCCGCTGGGCTCTCCGGAGGCGCTCTTCATCGCCCAGGCCGCGCTGATGCTCCTGTGCGGCGTGGTGTGGCCACGGCTGCGCTGGCTGGCCTGGCCCCTGCTCGCGACGGTGGTGCTGCTGCAGCACCGTTCGGCCTGGGTGGCCGCGGCGGTGATGCTGGTCGGCTTCGCGCTGTCGCGCAAGGCACGTGCCCGGTTCGGCCTGCGACCGCTGATGTGGCTCGGATCCGCCGCGCTCGTCGCCCTGCTCACCCTCGCGGCCACCGCGGGCGGCACCCTCTGGAGCGAACTGGCCGCCTCGGGAACCGACGACAAGACGCTCGTCTGGCGGTTCAACGGCTGGGCCGAACTGCTGCCGCATCTGGGCACCCTCGTCGACTGGCTCATCGGCCTCCCGTTCGGGTCCGGCTACCTCCGTGAAGTCAACGGGATGTTCATCAACCTCTCGCCGCACAACCACTACGTCGCGACCCTCCTGCGGCTCGGCCTGCTCGGCGTCCTCCTGCTGCTCGCGATCCACGCGGCGGTGTGGAAGGCGGTGGCTGTGCACCCGCACGGCGGGCTCTTCCGCGTCGTGCTCGCCGGTCAGCTCGTCTTCCTGATCACCAACACCTCGTACCCCGAACAAGCCCTGCTGCTGGGGGTCCTGATCGCGTGCGCGCGCCCCGCCGCGCCGGTCACCCCCCTGCCCGCACTCCTGCCCTCCCCGTCGCACGCACCGCTGGAGCAGTCATGCCGCACCCCCGCCGTACCGCGCTGATCACCGGAATCACCGGCCAGGACGGCTCGTATCTGGCCGAACTGCTCCTGGAGAAGGGCTACGAGGTGCACGGCCTCATCCGCCGCTCCTCGACCTTCTCGACCACCCGGATCGAGCACCTCTACCAGGACCCGCACGAGAGCGACGCCCGGCTCCGGCTGCACTACGGCGATCTCGCCGACGGCTCCCGTATCACCACGCTCCTGGAGCAGATCCAGCCCGCCGAGGTCTACCACCTGGCCGCCCAGTCGCATGTGCGGGTCTCCTTCGACGAGCCCGAATTCACGGGGACGACCACGGGGTTGGGCACCACCCGGCTCCTCGAGGCGATCCGGATGACCGGGCTTCCGTGCCGCTTCTACCAGGCGTCCAGCTCCGAGATGTACGGCATCACGGCGCCCCCGCAGTCGGAGTCGACGCCCTTCCACCCGCGCTCCCCGTACGCGGCGGCCAAGGTGTACGCGTACTGGATCACCCGCAACTACCGCGAGGCGTACGGGATCCACGCCGTCAACGGCATCCTGTTCAACCACGAGTCACCGCGCCGCGGCGAGACCTTCGTGACCCGCAAGATCGCCCGGGCCGCCGCCCGTATCGCGCGCGGTGAGCAGGAGCTGCTGCACCTGGGCAACCTGGAGGCCCGCCGCGACTGGGGCTACGCGCCCGAGTACGTGGACGCCATGTGGCGGATGCTGCAGACGGACACCCCCGACGACTACGTGGTCGCCACCGGCACCAGCTACAGCGTCCGCGACTTCCTGACGTTCTGCTTCGAGCACGCGGGCCTCGACTGGGAGCGCCATGTCCGCTTCGACGAGCGGTACTTGCGGCCCGCCGAGGTGCCGGACCTGATCGGGGACGCCTCGAAGGCCGAGCGCGAGCTGGGCTGGAAGCCGGCCGTCCTGACCCCGGAGCTCGCCCGGATCATGACGGACGCGGAGCTCGCCGAGGTGCCGGGAGCTCGCACTCCTGCCACGCCCGTACGTCAGACCCAGTCCTGAACCGGAGCCGTGTCATGACATCGCCCACCGTTCTGCACCTCACCAATGACGCGCAGCCCGAGGTCCACCTCGGCTTCGGCAAGGCGTTCGGGGATCTGGCCGCCGACGGGCTGCTCACGCATGTGCCCGCCGCACCCGTGGCCCTGCTCTCCCGGGGACGTGACGAGGCGCTGGCCGAGATCCACCGAGTCGCCGAACAGGCACGCCCCGAGCTCCTTTTCGTCCGGACGCCCGGCCGCTTCCCCTGGACCGATCAGGACGTCGCCGGCCTGCTGCGGCGCCTGGGTTCGCCGACCGTGGTGCTGTGGGAGGGCGATCCGTGGGGCGGGCGCAAGGCGGTGCCCGCTTCGCTGGCCGCCTGGCTGCGTCATGCCGACACCGTGTTCACGGTGGGGCTCGGCATCCAGGCGCGCGTGCTCGGACAGCACACCGCACGGCCGGTGCGCTACATCTCGCAGACCGTTCCTGAGCGGTTGTGGACGGACACCCCCGTGCCGGACGCGGACGACGTGGCGTACGACGTGATGCACATCGGCAGCTGCTTCGTGCGCTTCGGTGTGCTCGAACGCATCGACGGTGCCCGGCAGCGCAGCCGCATGGTGCGCTCGCTGCAACGGCTGCCCGGCTGCCGGTTCGCCGTGCACGGCAATGGCTGGCGCGGGCCCGGCGCTCTCGGTCCGGTGCCGTTCGACGACCAGGTGCGGGCGCTGCGCAGCGCCCGGATCAGCGCCAACTGGGACCACTTCGCGGGCCGCGACGGCTACTTCTCCAACCGGCTGCCGATCAGCCTGTACGCGGGACGTCCGCACGTGACCACGCGCCCCCTCAACACACCGTGGCTGCCAGGACCCGAGCACGGCCTCCACTGCGTCGACTCGCCCGCCGAGGTCGTGGACCGCGTCGCCGACCTGCTGCGCTCCGACCCCGGCGAGCTGCACCGTGCCGGCCTCGCGGGACACGACTGGGTCCGCACCCGGCTCACCAACGGCAACGCCCTGCGGTACATGCTCGGCGCCTACTTGGACGTACCGCCGCCGCCCGCCGATCCGTGGGAGGCGATCGCCGCCATGGACCCGCTGCCGGCCGGCGGCGGGCGCACCGGACGGCACGAGCTCGGGAAGGGAGCCCGTACATGAGCGCCACCGCCCTCGCCGCCCTGAAGAACAACGCGGCCGCACCGGCCCTGCTCCGCACCCGCGACGCGCTGATGCGCTCCCGTGCAGTGCAGCGCGCCGTGCGCACGGGAACGCTGCGCGGATACATCCCGCAGCACGTCTGGGAGCACCTGCGGCCCACCGGCGTCTGGACCGTGCACGCTCCGGACGGTGCGCCGTTCTGGTACGCGTGCGATCCGGACGACGTGCTCGCGGGTGTCGTCGTCTGGTCCGACCTCGCGGTGTGGGAGGAGGAGACCCACCCGCTGCTCCACCAACTGGCGCGCACGGCACGCGGATTCCTCGACGCGGGCGCGTACGCCGGGCTCTACACGCTGCTCGCCTGCCGGGCCAACCCCCGACTGCGGGCCGTGGCGGTCGAGCCGAACCCGGTCGCGCAGCGGATCCTGCGCCGCAACATCGCCGTCAACGCTCTCGAGGACCGCGTACGCGTGGTCCCGAAGGCGCTCTCCGACGCACCCGGCACCGCCCGGCTCGCCCTGCCGCCCCGGATCACGATGGCATCCCTGGAGCGGACGGCCGACAGCACGCACGGGGTCGACGTGCCGGTGACGACCGGGGACCAGGCGGTGGGCGAGCAGCCGATCGACCTGGTGAAGATCGACGTGGAGGGCTTTGAACCGCAGGTCCTTCGCGGGCTCGCGCGCACGCTGGAGCGCGACCGTCCGGTGCTGTTCACCGAATGCCTGGACGCCCGGGCCCTGGAGCAGGTCACCGCCACAGCCCGCGAGTTCGGGTACACCTGGGTCCGCCACCTCGGCCCCGAAGGACCCGCCCCCGTGAGCCCCGGCATGTCCCCCACGGCCCACCACCGCAACTTCCTCCTGGCCACCGGACCCGTCCCCGGAGCAGGCCGGGCATGACCAGTGCGCCCGCCGCCCACCGCATCGGCGCCGTGCTCGGCTGGAACTACGGTGGCGCCCTCGCCTCCGTCCTGCTGCAGCTGGGCTACACGGCATGGACGGCACGCACGGCTTCGCACGGTGCCTTCGGCGCGTACGCCATCGGCCTGACGCTCACGCAGCTGCTCGGTCTCTTCGCCCAGGCGGGTCTGGCCACCTGTGTGCTGCGTTCCGTGCGGCTGACCAGGGCCGAACTGCGGGCGGCGCAGCGGATCGCGCTCGTCACCGGACTGGTGTGCTGTGTGCTGGCCGAGGTGGCCGCGCCCCTGCCGGCCCGGCTGTTCGCGCTCCCTGAACTCACCCTCGCCCTGCGGGTCCTGGGTCTGCAGTTCCTGCTGCTGCCGCTCGGCACCGTCCTCCTCGCCGCACTGCGCCGCGAAGGCCGCCCCCGTCAGGCGACGGTGGCCGAGCTGACCGGGCAGGTGGCCGGGTGCGTGGTGTCCGTGGCCCTGCTCAGCCGCGATGCCGGACCCGCCGCGCTCGCCGCCAACCCCCCGGTGGCGGCCCTCGTGACGTACGCCGTCGCCCGCGCCTCCGCCGCCTCGCTGCAACTGGTCCAAGGGGATGCGGTACGGGCGCTGCCGCTGATCCGGCTGTCCGGCTTCCTCACCCTCTTCGCCCTGACCCGGTCCCTCGCGGGCAACGCCCCGCTGTGGTGCGCGGGGCGGCTCCTCGGCCCCGGGGCGGCCGGTCTCTACTCACGCGCCCAGCTCCTTGCCGACGTACCGCTGAACGTCATGGTCAAGGGCCTCAACCAGGCGGCGGTGCCCGCGCTCGCCGAACGCCGGGGCCAGGGGCGGGAGATCCGCACCGCCGCGGGCACCCTCGTCGACTCCGCCTCGGTGGGGCTGCTGGCCTTCGGCGCACTGGCCGGCGCGGGGCCCGCGGCGCTCGGCCTGCTGCTCGGCCCCGGCTGGGAGGGGGCGGCGGATTTGGTGCCCGCCCTGTCGCTGCTCGCCGCGCTGCAACTGCTCTACGCCGCCGGATGCTCCCTCGATCTCGCCCGCGGCGCCCGCCGTGCCATGGGCACCCACCAGGCCGCCGTCCTCGTCGTCACGGCGGCCGGGCTGCTGCTCGCCTGGCGGTGGCCCTCCCCCGTCCTCGTCGTCGGCGCCGCGGTCGCCGGGCTCACCGCCGGGCACACCCTGCAGCTCGTGGCCTGGCGACGGGCCGGCCTCATCGAGCTGCCGACCGCGCTGCGCAGCCATGCCGTGCACGCGACCGCGGGCTTCTGCCTTGCCCTGAGCGGCGGTTGGGGAGCGGCGCGGTTTCCGGGGGGTGCGGCGCTGCCGGCCGCACTGCTCGCGATGGTGCCGGTCGCGGCCGTGCTGTGGCTGCTCCGCGACCAGGTGCCCGCCTACCGCGCGGCCCGGCGGCTCGGACTGATCCGCGCACCAAGGCCCCGTACGGAAAAGGAAGAACCCGCATGCGTATCGCCCTGACCGGCCCGGTCGACCTGGCGCCCCTGCGCGAGGCCCTGGGATGCGCGACGCCGGAGGTGTACCCCGGCCCCTCCACCGGCTGGCTGGCGCGCACCTGGTGGGAGCAGGGCCATGAGGTCACCGTCGTGGCGCTCAGCTCTCAGGTGGGCGAGCAACACACGTACGGGGACGGGTCGTTGCGGCTGGTCGTGGTGCCGATGCGGGAGCGCGGCCGCGCGCGGGACATGTTCCGCGCCGAGCGCCAAGGGCTCGGCGCGGCGCTGCGGGAGCAGCCGGTCGACGTGGTCAGCGCGCACTGGACGTACGAATTCGCCCTGGGCGCCCTCGCCTCGGGCCACCCGACCTGCGTCACCGCACGGGACACCCCTTGGCGCTACGCCTGGGAGATGCGCAGCGCCTACCGCTGGTGGCGGCACACGATGGCCGTGCCCGCGACGTGGCGGGCGACCGCCGTGAGCGCCAACAGCCCGTACACCGCCGCCCACTTCCGTCGCTTCCTCGGCGTACGCCGCCCGATCGAGGTCATCCCGAACGCCGTACGCACCGACGCGCTTCCCTCGGCCCGGGCCCCCGAGCCCGGCACGGCGCCGGTGTTCGCGACCGCGTCCCAGGGCTGGGGACGCTGGAAGAACACCGCGGCCGCGCTGCGGGCGTTCGATCTCGTGCACGAGCAACTGCCCTCGGCCCGTCTCCTCATGTTCGGGGCGGGACACGAACCGGACGGACCGGCCGCGACGTGGGCCCGGGCCCGCGGGTTCGCCGCCGGGGTGGAGTTCGCCGGCCGGCTGCCGCACGCCGCCATGCTCGAGCGGCTCGCGGCCGAGGCGCATGTCCTCGTGCACCCGTCGCGTGTGGAGTCCTTCTCCATGATCTGCGCGGAGGCGATGGCCCTCGGCATCCCCGTGGTGGCGGGACGCAGGAGCGGGGCGGTGCCGTGGGTGGTCGACCGGGCCGGTCACCTCGTGGACGTCGACCGTCCCGATCTGATGGCCGAGGCGATGCTGCGGCTCGCGCTCGACGAGGAACACCGGCGGGAACTGGGCGAGTTCGGCCGTACGCGCGTGCGCACCCACTTCTGCCTGGACGACACCGCCCGGGCGTACACCGACTGGTTCGCCCGCACGCTCCGCCTGCCCGCTGTGGAGGAAGCCCGATGACCGCACCGCCGCTGGTGCTTCAGCTCAGCAATGACGTACGCGACGACGGACCCGACAACCGCTTCGTCCGCGCCTTCGCCGAGCTCGCCGCCGAAGGCCTGCTCCGCCACCGCTACCTCGCCCCGGCGGTCACCCCCGTCGATCTGCGCGAGCTCGCCGAGGCGGAACCGCCCGCCCTGGTCCTGGTCCAGTCCCCGCAGTCACGCGCATGGACGGAGCGGCAGATCGACGAACTGCTCGGCGCACTCGGCGGGCCCCCGGTCCTCGCCTGGGAAGGTGACGCGTGGGGCGGCCCGCTCAAGCGGCCGCGGCAGAGCAACCTGCGGTGGCTGAGGCGCTCTTCGGCGATCCACAGCGTCGCCGTGGGCGCGCAGGCGGACCTGCTGCACTGCGCCACCGGAGTGCCGGTGCACTACGTCCCGCACGCGGCGCCGCTGCGCTTCTGCGCCGACGGCGAGGACCCCGGTCCGCTCACCTCCCGGGTCGCCTTCCTCGGCACCCGGCGCACCTTCCTCGGCGTCGAGCTGCTGCCCGACGACGGCGAACGCCTCGCGCTGGTGCGGCTGCTCGCCCGCACCGAGGGCTGCGACCTCGCGGTGTACGGGCGCGGCTGGGGGCGGAAGCCGTACGCGTACGGCGGCGTGCCGTTCCTCGGCCAACTCGGCGTCATGCGCCAGGCATCGGTCACGGCCGGCTGGGACCGCTACCGCCGCCACACCGGCTACGCCTCCGACCGCCTGGCCATCTCCCTGTGCGCCGGCCGCGTCCACGTCACCTCGCGCCAGCCCGGTCTCGACTGGCTGCCGGGGCCCGAGGACGGGCTGCACCTGGCCGACACCCCGGAGGAAGCGGCCGACACCGTACGGCAGTTGCTGGCCCAGGAGCCCGAGGAGCTGCTCGCGCGTGGGGCACGAGGGCGTGCCTGGGTACGCGAGCACCTCACGGAGACGCACGTCCTGCGCCACATCCTCTCGCCGCACCTGGGGCTCGCGGCCCCGCCTGCCCCGTGGGTCCGCACCGCCCGCACATCCCCTCTGAGGCAGGCACGATGAGCACGGCCCGCCGCCTTGCCGCCCCCCTTCTCCTGGCTCTGCTCCTCACCGGCTTCCACAGCGCGAACGCCTCGCAAAGCTGGGGCTTCAACAACGACAGCTACCGCTACAGCCGGGCCGCCCTCGAGTTCCTCGGCCTCCCGCGCGGGGAAGCGCAGGTGAAGGCACGGGACGCCTACTGCGCCTCCCGGTCCGAGCTCACGGCCTGCCTTGCCGCGAACCCGCAAGGCGTGAAACCCGACCACCCCCGCTACGAGCGGATCTTCGACACCCGGCCCGGCTACCCGCTGCTCGCCGCACCCTTCATCGCGGTGTTCGGCGCGCTCAAGGGCCTCTGGGTGCTGTCCTTCCTCCTGACGGCGACCTCCGGCCTCCTCACGTACACCTTGCTGCGCATCAGCGGGCTGAGCCGCCTGCCGTCCCTCGCGGGCGAGGCCGTGCTCCTGACCGGCGGCCTCGGCTACTGGGGTACGCGCGCGCTCGCCGACAGCCTCGTCACCCCGTGCCTGCTGCTCTGCGGCATCGGCTCGGTGTACGTCCTCATGGGGCGGCGCAGGGCCGGACTCGGGGCGCTTCTGGGCGGGCTCCTCGTCCTGGCGCTGACCAAGTACTCGACGGCCCTGCTGCTCGCGGTGACGCTGGCTGCCGCGAGCGCGTTGTACGCATGGCGCACGACCCGGCACGTCCCACGGCGCTTTGCGCCGACGACGCGGACCGGCGAACGGCACCGCGCCTGGACGACCCTGACCGTCGCATCGGCGGGGGCGGCCCTGTGGATCGGGGCCGTGACCGCGCTGCTCGGCCTTCCGGCGGCGAGCGAGACCATGCAGGACACGCTCACGCGCTACTTCACGCGCCCCGACGTCCCCGATCCGGTGCAGGGGATGCTGGCGCTCGAAGTGACGTACTGGCCCACCTGGTTCCACTACAACGTCGGCTTCGCCCTGTTGCTCGGCCTGTGCCTGTGGGCCCTGTGGCGCCACCGCCCCCAGCTCCTGCCGATCGCCCTGGCGACCGGGCTCACGGGTCTCGGCACCGCCTTCGCCCATCCCCTGCTCGAGGAACTCGACCGCCTGTGGGTCGTCGCGTGGGTGCCGGTGGCCCTCGGTGTTCCGGTGCTCGTGCAGACCCTGGGCAACCGCGGCGGGGCGCTGCTGCCCCCGGCGCGCTCCGCACCTGCCGCACGGGAGCCGGACCGGACGCTCACCCCCTGAGTGTCCGGTCCGGGCTCCGCTCAGGACTTCTCTGCGCTCAGGACATCTCTGCGCTCAGGACTTCTCGAAGTACGGGCGGTCGCGATGCCCGTCCTTGTCGTACGCGTTGTAGAGGTGCCGCGGCAGTGGCCTGTCCTCACGCAGCGCCTTGAACAGGGCGCGCGCCTCGTCCTCGACCGGCTCGTAACGGCCGATGTAGTCCGGGTGTTCGGTGGCGGGCAGCGTCACCGTCCTGATCGCCTGCGGCGGCAGGCTTCGGGCGCCGCTCAGGAGCGAGTACAGCTCGGCGGGCGAGTCCATCCCGTCGTCCGCCGTCAAGGACGAGGTGACGGCGTCGAGCACGGGATAGAGCCTGGTCGGCGAGGTGAGCGTGCCGGCGTCGATCACCTTGCGGCTCAGGTCCTGCATGAACTGCTTCTGCCGCTCGATGCGCTGCAGATCGCTTCCGTCGCTCACCCCCAGACGCGTCCGTACGAAGACGAGCGCTTCCTTGCCGCTCAGGAGCTGCCGTCCCGGCCGCAGGGTGACGCCGTAGTCCGGGTCGTCCACCGACTCGTGCACGGTGGCGGGCACGTCGACCTCGACTCCGCCGACGGCGTCGGTGACCTTCATGAACCCGGAGAAGTCCACCACCAGGTGATGGTCGACGCGGATGCCGCTCATCTTCTCGAAGGTACGGATGGTGCAGGACGCACCCGCCCGCTCGTAGGCCCAGTTGAACTGGGCGTATTCGGCCGCTGTGCGATTGCCTTCGGCCGTCAGACAGGCGGGGATGTCGACCATCAGATCGCGCGGGATGCTCGTCATCGAGGCGGAGCGCCGGTCCGCGGACAGATGCAGCAGCATCGTGGTGTCCGCCCGGGTCGAGCCCCAGCCGGCCTGGCTGTCGGTGCCCAGGAGCAGGATGTTCTGCGCCTTGCCCGCCTTCGCGGGGCGTGAGCCGTGGTCCGCGCGCAGGGCGCGGGCCGTGGCCTCGTCGGTGCGGATGTTGCTGTCGAGGCGCGCGTAGAGCAGCCCGCCGGCGAGGACGGCCAGGACGAGCAGGCCCCCGCATACGTAGGCGGTACGGCGCAGCAGGCGGGAGCGGCGGGAGAGTTCGGTCATCGCTCAACCGCCGTGGGTGAAGAGGAAGTTGGCGTAGAACGCCGGCGGGACGAAACCCTCACCCGCCGGCACGGCGCCGCCCCGGCCCAGATGACGCACCGTCCGGTAGCCGAACTCCGCGGCGGTGGCGCGCAACCGCTCGAGGGCGGGGCCGTCCAGGCACTCGGCGATGATCGCGGGGCGGCGGGTGGTGAGCAGCCCCGCCATACCGCGCAGGATCTGCGGCTCGAACCCCTCGACGTCGATCTTCACCAGATCGACGGGGAGATCGCCGGCGATCGCGTCCGCCGTGCTCACCTCGACCTCGACACTGTCCACGGCGGCGGGCTCCTCGTTCAGGGACGCCGCCGTGGTGTCGTACGGGATGGTCAGGCGCGCGCGTCCGGGTACGTCGGAGAGCGCCTTCTCGACGACCGTCACGCGGTCGCCGAGACCGTTGAGTTCCAGATTGCGGCGCAGCATCGGCTGCGTCGCCGGGTTGGGCTCGAAGGCGAGGGCGCGCAACCGGGGGTTCGCCTGGCAGGCGAGCAGGGTGTAGATACCGGAAAAGGCGCCGATGTCGAGGAAGCAGCGCGCGGAGCGGGCCAGGTCGAAGAGCACCGGCTGGGTGCTCTCCTCCCAGTCCCGCAGATCGGTCCACACCACCCAGCGGGCCATGATGTCCCGTTCAGCGGCTTCGTACTGGAACTCGCTGCCGTCCGGGGCGTGTACGGTCCAGCGGCCGGTGGGCTGCAGCCTGCGCCAGACCTGTTGCGGCACCATGCCGCGCAGTGCCGCCGCGCGGGTGGCGCGCTGCAGACCGATCGGCAGGCGTACGGTGCCGCGGCTGGTGCGCACGGCTTCTAGCAGGCTCATGGTCGGCGGCTCCTCGGATGTCGCGTACGGGGTTCACTGAACGGGCTGCGGCGTCGGCCGCAGCCGGCGCCGCTGCCCGGTCAGGGCGAGCAGTCCCTCGGCGCCGCGGGCGAAGCGGACGGCCATCTCCTCGACGGTGTAGCGCTGTGCGTCGCACCGGCAGGCGCGGCGCAGCCGCGCCAGCTCCCGCGGCCGGCAGAGGAGTTCGACGACTTCGTCGGCGTAGGCCGGGTCGTCGACCACGAGGGCGTTGCGGCCGTGCTCGAGATAGCCGAACTCCGGGCCGTGGTAGCGCCAGGGCGTGGTGACCAGCGGGGTGCGCAGGGCGAAGGAGTCGACGGCGCACAGTCCCACCGCGCCGGGCATCAGAAGGACGTCCGAGACCGCGCCGAGCCGCGCCTTCCCCTCGGCGTCCACGGGCCCGACGTACACGGCGGACGGGCAGGACTCGACGAGCGCGCGCTGTTCTCCGGTGCCTGCGACGAGCAGCCGGAATCCGGGCAGCCGGGCGGCGATCCGCTCGGCTGCATCCAGCAGGAACGGGATGCGCTTGAGCTCGTCGACCGCCCCGATGAACAGTCCCGTACGTCCCGCCGTCAGGCCGTACCGCTCGCGCAGGGCCTGCGCCTGGGCCTCGCAGACCCGGTCGCGTGCGGCGGTGAGCGCCGTGGCGTCCAGGGTGTTCTGTACGACGGTGATGCGGTCGGCGGGCACTCCCGCCTGCCGCGCGTACTGTCCGCCCGCCTCGGTGTAGGCGAAGAACCAGTCGGCCCGGCGGGTGAGTCCGGCCTTCGCCCGGTGCTCGACGCCGGTGTGCGCCGAGACATGCGTATGCCCGTGCCCCCACAGGCCGACGGGCACCCGCCGGCGGGCGAGCAGCGGATAGACCCGCAGGTTGTGCAGCGACTGGGGGACGACGAGCGCGTCATGGGTACGGGCCAGCTCGCCGAGGCCGTGGTGCCACAGGAGTTCACGGCCGTGGATCTCGATCCTGCGCTGGCGCAGCTCCACGGCCCCGGGCATCCGCAGCTCGTCGCCGCGTGCCACGGAGATCCCTGACGCCCGGCCGTGCGCGACCGTCAGGCCGACTCCGCGACCGTCCAGTTCACGGCCCAGATGCTCGAGGAACGGCAGCCGGTACGCCGTCAGATACGGCAGCACATAGGCGATCCGTGGCTTCGTCATACGACGGCCTGCTCCTTGAAAAGGACCAGATCGCACTGCAGCATCTGCCCGCTCGCCGGATCGGTGAAGCCCGGGACGACCGACATCAGGGTCATGCCGAACTTCTTCTGGGCCTGGGCGAGCGCGTCGTTGAAGAGCAGGCCGCCCTCGTACAGCGGGACGAGGGAGGTTTCCAGCTGGAGGCCGGCGATCTCGTCGGCGATGTCGCCGAGTCCGCGCAGGACATGGGCCTCGAAGCCCTGGACGTCCAGCTTGAGGAAGATCCGCTCGCCGGGGGCCGTGACCTGTTCCCACAGGCCGTCCAGGCGCCGGACCTCCGCGTTCTGGCGGCCGGTGTACGTGGCGTGCGGGGCGGCGTCGCGGTGGCGCGGGAGCATCGGCAGGACGGAGCTGGATGCGCCGGAGTTGCCCGCGACGTTCATGACGGTGGTGCCGTCGGTGTCCCCCAGCGCGTACGGCAGGACCGTCCAGCGGTCGTCCTCCTGGGAGGCGGCAAGCAGATCGGTGCGCGGTCCGGTGAGCGGTTCGAAGGACACGATGCGGCCGTCGAAGCCGGCGGCGCGCAGCATCGTGCCGTAGCCGCCCGCGTGGGCGCCGACGTCGAGCACGGTGTCGATCTCGAAGCGGCGCAGGAGCTGGACGAGTTGAGGTCCCGACCAGCTGCCGGGGTAGCGGCAGATGTCGATGCCGAAACGCTGGACGGCGCGGCGGGTGCGGTGCAGCAGGGTGGTCATGAGCGGGGGCCCTTCGTCGGGGTACGGAATGCCGCGAGCAGGAAGCGCGGATGTCCCCAGAGCACCCGCCGCCACAGCCGCCGTGGTTCGCTGCACAGCCGGAACAGCCATTCCAGGCCGGTGCGTTGCATCCACCCGGGCGCCTGCGGCTTGTTTCCGGAGACGAAGTCGAAGGCGGCGCCGACCGCGACGTACACGGCCGGGTGCAGGGCCGCGAGGCGGGCGGCCTCGTGGTCCTGCTTGGGGGTGCCGAGGCCGAGCCAGACGATCTGGGCTCCGGACGCGGCGATACGGGCGCTCTGCGCGGCGCGTTCCTCGTCGGTGAGGTCGCGGAAGGGCGGGGCCTCGGTGCCGACGATCCGTGCGCGCGGACAGCGCGTCTTCAGCTCCGCGGTGAGGGCGTCGAGGACCTCACGGGTCGAGCCGAGGAGGTAGTGGCGCAGGCCCACCGCCTGGCCCGTGGCGAAGACGTCGAGGAAGAGGTCGGGCCCGTAGACCCTTGCGCGGGGCAGCGTACGGTCGCGGTGAACGAGACGGTTGGCCCACACCACGCCTTGTCCGTCGGGCAGGTTGAGGGCGGCCGTACGAAGGAGGCGGTGCAGGTCCGGGTCGGTGTCGGCGAGGGCGAGCGTGTACGCGTTGCACAGGTGCACATCGGCGGCCGCGCCCTGCGCCGCGAGCCGGACGACCGCGGCCGCACCCTCGTCCGGCGTGATCGCCGCGATGGGAACGCCCGCACAGGGGACGGTGGCGGCGGCCACGGCCGGGGGCAGCGCCGACGGAGGGCCGGTGTGGAGAGCGGTCATGGGCGGGGGCCCCTCTGGCCTAGGTGATGGCGTCCGCGTGCCGGCATGTCAGCCCTCTGGCCTCGGTGATGGCCTCGGTGATGACCTCGGTGATGACGTCCGTGTGCCGGCATCTCAGCCCCTCGCCAGGTCCGCCGTCGTGTGCCGTGCGCCCGGCTGGGCGCGGCGCGCGGCGAGGACGGTGCGGGTCAGGGCGGCGAGCCCGCGGCGCGTACGGCCCGTCGGCGCGGCGGACTTGGGGCCGCGCTGGGGCGCAACCGGACGTCCGGCGGCGGGAGTTGAGGATGTGCGGCCGGCCCCTGCGGGCAGGGGCGGGCGGTTGCCCCCTGCCGGCGCGGGCGAGCGGCCGCCGCCGGGCACGAACGTGCCCGCCGCGGGGGTGCCGCTGCCGCGCGTCGCCGGCACCGGCCGGGTGCGGGAGGCCCCGCCCGTGCGCAGCGCCAGCGTGCGCGGTCCGTCGGCCGTGCGGGCCGCGGCCGCCACGGTGCGCGGACCGCCCACCGGGCGCTTGCGCACCGCGGTCGCCGAGCGGGGCGAGCCGGTGGCCCGCACACCCGCGACAGGCATACGTCCCGCACCCGCGGCACCGGGACGCGTCGCACCGCTGACCGCCGTACGCCCCGCACCCCCGAGCCGCGCATGGGCCCCGTACACCGGGACCTTGAGAAGAGCCCAGAGGCCGCCGACCACCGCGAGGAGCAAGGGAGTTGCCGCGCTCGGGCCCGCCACGCCCCGGTGCATCAGGAACGCCGTCAGCGTGCCCGCGAAGGCCACCGCGCCGAGCACCACCGCGGCCCCCGGCACCGTGAACCCGACCCGGCGAAGGCGGTGGGCGGTGTGGTCGGTGCCGCCGAGCAGCAGCGGACGGCCCGCGCGGCGGCGCGAGACGATGACCAGGGCGGTGTCGGCCGTGACGACCACGGTCAGGGTCAGCAGTCCCGCCGCGGTGGGCAGCACCTCGTGCCCGGTGTGCACCGCGACCGCGGCCGAGGCGAGCAGGAAGCCCGTGAACAGCGAGCCGCAGTCGCCGAGGAAGATCTTGGCCGGATGCCAGTTGTGGCCGAGGAAACCGCCGAGCGCCGCGGCCAGCACCGTCAGGACGAGGGCCAGGTCGGCCCGCCCTTCGGCCGCCGCGCACAGCGCGAGGCCGAGCGCGGTGACCGCGCCCACCGTGCCCATCGCGCCGTCGGAGTTGTCGAGCAGGTTGAACGCGTTGGTGACGAAGACGATCCACGCCACGGCGCAGAGCCCGGCCAGGAACGTCAACCCGCTGTCGTACACGACGAAGAGCGCGGCCGCGCCCTCCACCACCAGGCGGATCCGTGCGCCGAGCGGCCGCATGTCGTCGAGGAGACCGAGCACGGCGACGGCCGAGGCGGCCCACAGGAGCCGTTCCGTGCCGGGGCCGAGCGGGGCGTACCCCGTGCAGCTCACCACGAGCGTGCCCGCGGCCACCGCGACACCGCCGAGGTGCGGGGTCGGCCGGCTGTGCGCCTTGCGGGCGCCCGGCCGGTCCAACCGGCCTGTGCGCAGCGCGAGTACGCGGACGAAACGGGTGAGCAGTGCGGTCAGGAGCACGGCGGCAACGGCCGCCACGAGGGTGTAGAGCATGGAGTTCAGTCCTGTCAGGCCCTCGGCGCGGAGGCGAGGTCCGAGGGGGCCGGGCGCGGGACACCCGGGGTGTCGGGCTTGTGGCGGCGCATCTCGGCGATCGTCGTGTCGAGGATCTCGTCGAGTCCGAACCGGGGCGCCCAGCCGGTGAGTTCGCGCAGCCGGGTGGTGTCGGGGACGCGGCGTTCCATGTCCTCGAACCCGCTCGCGTAGACCTGCTCGTACGGGATGAGCGCGATGGGTGAGGGGCTCTGCGTGCGGGCGACGACCCGGGCGGCGAGTTCGGCGATGGAGGTCTCCTCGCCGGTGCCGACGTTGAAGATGCCACCGACCGCGCCCGGGTGGTCGAGGAGCTTGAGCAGCGCGTCGACCACGTCGGCGACATGGGCGAAGCAGCGGCGCTGGCGGCCGTCGCCGTGCACGGTGAGGGGTTCGCCGGCCAGGGCCTGGCGCACCAGGCGCGGGATGACCATGCCGTACGCGGGGGACTGGCGCGGGCCGACGGTGTTGAAGAGCCGCACGACCGCGACGGGCAGGCCGTACTCGTGGTGATGGGCGAGCGCGAGGATCTCGTCGACGGCCTTCGCGGTGGAGTACGACCAGCGCGCGACGCCGGTCTGGCCGAGGATCCGGTCCGCGGTCTCGGCGACCGGGCCCGCGCCGTTCTTGCCGTAGATCTCCGAGGTGGAGGCGAGCAGCAGCGGACGGTGGTGGCGGTGGGCCGCGGCGATCACGTTCTCGGTGCCGCGGATGTTGGTGACGAAGGACTTCAGCGGCTGCTCGACGATCAGCCGCACCCCGACGGCGGCCGCGAGGTGGATCACGGCGTCGCAGCGGCCGGTCAGATCGGCGACGAGTTCGGGCTGCAGGATCGAGCCGCGCACGAAGCGCAGCCGCGGATGGTCCATGACCGCGGCGAGATTGGCCAGGTCCCCGGTCGAGAGGTCGTCGAGCACGACCACGGAGTCGCCGCGGGCGAGCAGGGCCTCGGTGAGATGCGACCCGATGAAACCGGCACCGCCGGTCACCAGGTACGTCGTGGAGTCGCTGGCCATGAATCCGCCCGTTCTGTTGCGGTATCGGGGTGATGCAGCACGCACGCACCGGGTTCGAGCGCTCCATAAGCTAGTTCGCTATGTCCCAATATGTGGTGAATAACACGATCCGCTTCATTACATCTGACCGAAACACCTGATCGATCTCGATCAGATTCAGTCGAATTGAGGACAGCTCATGCAGCAGCGCATGGCCGTATCGGAAACCCCGTCGTCCGAGCGCGTCGTGGTCATCGGCCTCGGCTACGTCGGCCTGCCGCTCGCGCTGCGCGCCGCGGAGACCGGTCTGCGGGTCGTCGGCATCGACACGGACCGGCAGCGGATCAAGCGGCTGGCCATGGGCGATTCGTACGTGGAGGACATCGACTCCGCGCGGCTGCTCGCCGCGCTCGACGAGGGCCGGCTCCGGGTGACCGCCGATCCGGACGCGGCCGAGGGCTTCGACGTCTGTGTGATCACCGTGCCGACCCCGCTGCTCGACGGCGCCCCCGACCTCTCGTACATCGAGAGCGCGGCCCGTGCGATCGCCCCGCACATCCGCACCGGTTCGACCGTCGTCCTGGAGTCGACCAGCTACCCCGGCACCACCGAGGACGTGCTCGCGCCGCTGCTCGAAGCCGGCAGCGGTCTGCGCCCCGGCCGCGACTTCCACCTCGGTTACAGCCCCGAGCGGATCGACCCGGGCAACTCCCGCTGGCGGCTCGAGAACACGCCCAAGGTCGTCTCGGGCGTCGACGAGCAGTCCCTGGAGGCCGTCGAGGCCTTCTACGACCGGATCGTGACCCGCACGGTCCCGGTCACCTCGACCCGCACCGCCGAGCTGACCAAGCTCCTGGAGAACACCTTCCGGCAGGTCAACATCGCCCTGGTCAACGAACTGGCCCTGTGCGCACGGCCGCTCGGCGTGGACATCTGGGAGGCGGTGGACGCGGCGGCCACCAAGCCCTTCGGCTTCATGCCCTTCTACCCGGGGCCCGGCGTGGGCGGGCACTGCCTGCCGGTCGACCCCTCGTACCTGTCCTGGCAGGTGCGGCAGCAGCTGCAGCACGACGTCCGGTTCGTCTCGCTCGCCCAGGAGATCAACGACGGGATGCCGGAGCAGGTCGTCCGCCGCGTCGAGACCGGTCTGGGCCGCCCGCTCACGGGCCGGCGGATCCTGCTGCTCGGGCTCGCGTACAAGAAGAACACCGGAGACGTACGCGAATCCCCCGCCGTCGACATCGCCGAACTGCTCCTGGCCCGCGGCGCCCGCGTCCGCGCCGTCGAGCCCTACGCCGATCCGTTCCGGCTGCCGTCCGAGGTGCTGTGCGTGGAGCTCACGGCGCCGGAGCTGCGCGAGGCGGACGCCGTGATCATCGCCACCGATCACGACTGCTTCGACTACGGCCTTGTGACGCGCGAGGCCGGTTACGTCTTCGACACCCGCAACCGGTGCGCCGGCGCGCAGAGCGTCGAGCGGCTGTAGCGGGCCCCGCGGCCCAACCAAGGCAGACCTCAGCGACACAGATCACCGTGAGCCTGGCTACATTGCACCATCGGAAGTGGGTAGGCTCAGACGAGCCGGGTAAGTTACCGCTTAGTAATCTTCACTGAAGCCCCCGCCTCGCAGGCCCGAGGAGCCCTCATGCAACTCGCCGCGATCATCGTGTCGTTGGTTCTGACCGTGATCGGCGTCGCGCTCATCGCACGCGCCATCGGCCAGTTCGTCCGCTACTTCAAGCTGGGCCAGCCGCTGCCGGCGGGCACCCGCAAGGACAATCCGTATCAGCGCAGTGTGACGCTGGTACGGGAGTTCCTCGGACATACCCGGATGAACCGCTGGGGCATCGTCGGGTTCGCCCACTGGTTCGTGGCGATCGGCTTCCTGACGCTGCCGCCGACCCTGGTGCAGGCGTTCGGTCAGCTCTTCAAGGCCGACTGGATGCTGCCGGTCATCGGTGAGTGGCTGCCGTTCGAGATGTACACCGAGTTCATCGGTGCGATGACGATCATCGGTATCGCGATCCTCATCACGATCCGGGTGTTCAGCCTGCCGACGCGGCCCGGCCGCAAGTCCCGCTTCCAGGGCTCGAAGGCCGGCCAGGCGTACTTCGTCGAGGCCGTCATCCTCACCATCGGTCTCGCGATCTACGTCCTGCGCGGACTCGAGGGCGCGCTGCACCACGTCGAGGGTTACGAGGCCGGGTACTTCGCCTCGTATCCGCTCGTGCTCGCCTTCAAGGGCCTGAGCCTCGGGGTGCTGCAGAACCTGGTCTACCTGGTCGCGATGATCAAGATCTCGGTCTCCTTCATCTGGATGATCGTGGTCTCGCTCAACACCAACATGGGTGTGGCCTGGCACCGTTTCCTCGCCTTCCCCAACATCTGGTTCAAGCGCAACGCGACCGGTGAGGTCGCGCTGGGTGCGCTGCAGCCGATGACCTCCGGCGGCAAGGCGATCGACTTCACCGATCCCGGTGACGACGACGTGTTCGGTGTCTCGCAGGTCGAGCAGTTCAGCTGGAAGGGTCTGCTCGACTTCTCCACCTGCACCGAGTGCGGCCGCTGCCAGTCGCAGTGCCCGGCCTGGAACACGGGCAAGCCGCTCTCGCCCAAGCTCCTGATCATGTCGCTTCGCGACCACGCGCACGCCAAGGCGCCGTACCTGCTTGCCGGTGGCGGCAAGGACATGGAGGGCACCGAAAAGGCTTCCGCGGAGCAGCTCGCGGAGGTCCCCGCCACGGCTCTCGCCGAGGCCGAGCGCCCGCTGATCGGCACGCTCGAAGAGAACGGCGTCATCGACCCCGACGTCCTGTGGTCCTGCACCACCTGCGGTGCGTGTGTCGAGCAGTGCCCCGTCGACATCGAGCACGTCGACCACATCGTCGACATGCGCCGCTACCAGGTGATGATCGAGAGCGCGTTCCCGTCCGAGGCGGGCACGATGCTCAAGAACCTGGAGAAGAAGGGCAACCCCTGGGGTCTGGCCAAGAAGCAGCGCCTCGAGTGGCTCAAGGAAGTCGAGTTCGAGGTGCCGGTCGTCGGCAAGGACATCGAGGACCTGACCGAGGTCGAGTACCTGTACTGGGTCGGCTGCGCGGGCGCTCTCGAAGACCGCGCCAAGAAGACCACGAAGGCCTTCGCGGAACTCCTGCACATGGCGGGCGTCAAGTTCGCGATCATGGGCGGCGACGAGAAGTGCACCGGTGACTCCGCACGGCGTCTCGGCAACGAGCCCCTGTTCCAGGAGCTCGGCATGGAGAACGTCATGTCCCTCAACGCCGCGTTCGGCGAGGAGATGGACGACGACGGCAAGGTCACCGAGGAGTCCCGTAAGCCGAAGTCGGCGAAGAAGATCGTCGCCACCTGCCCGCACTGCCTCAACACGCTCGGCAACGAGTACCCGCAGCTCGGCGGCGACTACGAGGTCATCCACCACACGCAGCTGCTCCAGCACCTCATCGACGAGGGCAAGCTGATCCCGGTCACGCCCGTCGAGGGTCTGATCACCTACCACGACCCGTGCTACCTGGGCCGGCACAACAAGATCTACACGCCCCCGCGCGAGATCATGTCCGCCGTCCCGGGCCTGCGTCAGCAGGAGATGCACCGCCACAAGGAGCGCGGCTTCTGCTGCGGCGCCGGCGGTGCGCGGATGTGGATGGAGGAGCGGATCGGCAAGCGCATCAACACCGAGCGCGTGGACGAGGCGCTGTCGCTGAACCCCGACATCGTGTCGACCGCCTGCCCGTTCTGCCTCGTGATGCTCACGGACTCGGTCAACGGCAAGAAGAACGACGGTCAGGCCAAGGAGTCGCTCCAGGTCGTGGACGTGGCCCAGCTGCTGCTCGACTCGGTCAAGACCCCGGTGGATCCGGCGGGGTCGCAGGAGACCGAGGACGCTCCGGAGCCGGAGCCGGTGAAGTAACGGCTCGGACAGCCGAGTTGCCCGCTCGGACAGCCGAGCTGCCCGTACGAAAGAAATAGCTGACTCGTACGAAAGAAATGACTGAGGGGCCGCCCCGTGCCGGCCCCTCAGTCAGTTTGTGGGATGCCCTCCGGACTCCGCCCGGGCTCCGCCGGCCTCAGCTCGCGCGGCGCCGCAGCACGGCAAAGCCCAGGCCGGCCGCCCCTGCCGCGGCGATGCCGCCGCCGGCGGCGACCAGGGGGGCGCTGACCGGGCGGGAGGCCTGCTGCTCCTGCGTACCGGCGCGGACGCGGCCGAGCGGTGTGGTGACCTGGCTCTTGTACGAGGAGGCGCGGGCGCCGCCGGGGTGGTCGGCCGAGTGCTTGTCGGCCGAGCGCTTGTCGGCCGAGTGCTTCTCGATGAGCCGGCCGTGCATGTCGTACACCCAGCTGCAGCCGCGCCCCCGGCCGTCGATCACGACGAACTTGGATGCGCCCCCTGCGCGTCCGCCTCGTCCGTCTCGTCCGTCTCGTCCGTCTCGTCCGTCTCGTACGAGCTTGTACGTCCAGCCGTCATTGACGGTGCTCGGGCTGCGGGGGTCGACCGAGCCGAGGAAGCCGCCGTTCGGCATCGCGATATCGACCCGGAGGCCCTCCGCGCCGCTGTGGACGAACCTGGCGGTGCGGCCGTCGGGCATGGTGATGCGGGTGCCGTCGGACTCCTGGACGGACGCGGAAGCCGCGTACGCGGTCCCGGCCGGCAGCGCGAGCACGGCGACAACACCGGCCGGCACGGCCAGCGCGGCGACGGCTCCGGTGCTGACGGCTGCGGCGCGGATGGCGCGGCGGGTGACTCGCATGACGTCCTCGTGGATCTCGTACGGCGGTCGCGGCCCGTGCGGGGCGACCTCTTCGAAGGTACGAGGGCGAGATCCGCGTAAGCCGTACGTAATGTAACGGACGCCCCGAAATTGGACCTCAACTATGTAAATCAGCCCGTATTCAACGAACACGGTGCCGCCCCGCACGGGCCGGACGTCAATACGGCCACCCCCTCAGGGACCCCCTAGGGGTTGTCACAGCTCAGCCGCAAAGGGACCGCATTGTGGCCGCCCCGGCCCCGGGCACAGCAGAACCAGGTACGTTCGATGACGTGGCTGGATTCAGGATCGGCCGCGGCAACCGGGGCAACCGTCCCCAGTCCCCGCGCCCGCAACACAACCCGCAGCAGCCGCCGTACGGACAGCAGCAGCCGTACGGCCGCCCCGCCGCGCCTCCGTACCCTCAGCAGCAGCAGTACCCCGGCGGGTACCCGCAGCAGCCCGGTCAGCAGCAGTGGCCGCAGGCCGGCGGTCACCCGGGGCAGGGGCACGGTGCGCACGGGGAGCCGGAGTACTTCGGTGACCCGTACCAGCAGCGGCAGGACCCGTACGCGGCGCACAACAACCCGGGTCACACCCAGGCCTTCTCCGTCGGCGAGGACCCGTACAGCCAGGGCGGTACCTACCGCGCCGGCGCGGCGCCCGCGCCGATCGGGCCGCGGCTGCACTGGAAGCAGCTGCTCAGCGGGGTGATCCTGCGCCCGAACCAGACGTATCTGCAGATGCGCGACCACACCATGTGGGTCCCGGCCGTCCTGGTCACGTTCCTCTACGGACTGCTCGCCGTCTTCGGCTTCGACAGCGCCCGCGAGGACGCGATCAACGCGACGCTCGCGACCAGCGTCCCGATCGTCCTGACGACAGGTGTGGCGATCGTCCTCAGCGCCTTCGTGCTCGGCGTCGTGACCCACACCGTGGCCCGCCAGCTCGGCGGCGACGGCGCCTGGCAGCCGACGGTCGGCCTCTCGATGCTGATCATGTCGCTCACGGACGCGCCCCGCCTGATCTTCGCGATGTTCCTCGGCGGTGACGCGCCACTGGTGCAGATCCTCGGCTGGGCCACCTGGATCGGCGCCGCGGCGCTGCTCACGACGATGGTCTCCAAGTCCCACGACCTGCCCTGGCCCCGCGCCCTGGGCGCGAGCGCGATCCAACTGATCGCGATCCTCTCGATCATCAAGCTCGGGACGTTCTAGGGCTTTTGGGCGCGAAAGGGGCCGGCTGATCCGATCAGCCGGCCCCTTCGCTCATGCGCGCCTATACGCGCCCAGTGCTATGCGTCCAGCACCTGACCGTCCCGCTGCACGACGGGCGGCTCCACGCTCCAAGGGAAGTTGATCCACTCGTCCGTGCGCTTCCATACGTACTCGCACTTGACCAGCGAGTGGGACTTCTCGTAGATCACGGCGGAGCGGACCTCGGCGACCGTGTCGAGGCAGAAGTCGTGGACGAGCTTCAGGGTCTTGCCGGTGTCGGCGACGTCGTCCGCGATCAGGATCTTCTTGTTCGAGAAGTCGATCGCGTTGGGCACCGGGGCGAGCATCACCGGCATGTCGAGGGTGGTGCCGACGCCCGTGTAGAACTCCACGTTGACCAGGTGGATGTTCTTGCAGTCGAGGGCGTACGCCAGACCGCCCGCGACGAAGACGCCGCCGCGCGCGATGCTCAGGACGATGTCGGGGCGGTAGCCGTCGTCGGCGATGGTCTGCGCGAGTTCGCGGACCGCCTTGCCGAAGCCGTCGTAAGTCAGGTTCTCGCGTACGTCACTCATGCTGTTCTCGAACCTGTTCTCAGACCTGGGTGCGGTGGAAGTTGAGGAAGGAGCGGGAGGCGGTCGGGCCCCGCTGTCCCTGGTAGCGGGAGCCGTAGCGCTCGCTGCCGTACGGGAATTCGGCCGGCGAGGAGAGCCGGAACATGCAGAGCTGGCCGATCTTCATGCCCGGCCAGAGCTTGATCGGCAGCGTCGCGAGGTTCGAGAGTTCGAGGGTCACATGGCCCGAGAAGCCGGGGTCGATGAAGCCGGCCGTGGAGTGCGTGACCAGGCCGAGGCGGCCGAGCGAACTCTTGCCCTCCAGACGGCTGGCGAGATCGTCGGGCAGCGTGATGACCTCGTACGTGGAGGCCAGCACGAACTCGCCGGGGTGCAGGATGAACGGCTCGTCGCCCTCCGGCTCGACCGTCCGCGTCAGATCGGCCTGCTCGATGGCGGGGTCGATGTGGGGGTAGCGGTGGTTCTCGAACACCCGGAAGAAGCGGTCGAGGCGCACGTCGATGCTCGACGGCTGCACCATGGATTCGTCGTAGGGATCGATGCGTACCCGCCCGGCATCGATCTCGGCCCGGATGTCCTTGTCTGAGAGAAGCACGTCCCGAGGATACGCAGAGCGCGCGGGCCCGCCGAAATCCCGGCGGACCCGCGCGCTGTTGCTCGGTGTCCGTGCCCAGTGTTGCCTGGGCTGCGTTCAGTGTTGCTTGGCCGCTTCCACCGGCACGGCATGCCGGAGCCGGGCGCAGCGAGGACAGCGGATCAGCCGTCCGGGGCCGAGACGATCGGCCTGCTGCATCGGAAACGAAACGGTGCTGAACACGTGCCCCTCGGCACAGCGGACGACGGTGCGCTCCATCAAGTCCTCGGGTCCCTTCCCCACGTCGTGACGGCGAAAGCTCACATTACGGGATGAAAGGGACGCTGCTCCAGGCGGCACTCCGCTCTCCAACGGTACGCCTCAACTCCGGTACCCCGCACCCGGTTCCACCTCCGGGCCGCCGGGCGGGCGAACGCCGACGGCCCCCGGTCTCTGCACCGGGGGCCGTCGATGGGGTATCGTGTGCGACGATGCGCTGGTCATCGGCCGCGTGTCATGCGGGTGTAGTTTAATGGTAGAACATCAGCTTCCCAAGCTGAGAGCGCGAGTTCGATTCTCGTCACCCGCTCCAGTAGAAACCCCCAGGTCCTGGACCCGGGGGCTTTTTGTTGTCCGCGCCGCTGCTAGCGCTCGAGGACCGTGAGTCGGAGCGCGAGGGATGGGGAGTCGGGCTTCGGGAGGCGTGCTGAAAGGCGTTGGGCGATGCCGAGGGATGCGGGAGCGTGCACGATCAGCCGGCGCGGGGGCTCCATGAGGCAGGCGATGGCGGCGAAGACGTCCAACAGGGCGTTGGAGAGGCCCGTGGCCCCGGTCAGGTCGACGGTGATGTCGTCGCGTCCCTCGCTGAGCAACGCCGCCAGGTGCTGAGTGACCAACGCTTTGCGTGCGCCTGTGGCTTGCCCGTACAACCACACGGTGGAGGTGTCCGGGTCGACCTTGACCGGCACGGAATCAGTGCGTGATGTGGCATCCATGCTGCTCCGAGCTGCGATGCGGGAAGGGCGCGGAACCACCGCGCAGGGATACCGCTGGCGGTGGGCTCTCCCGATCCCAGTTCTCGGCGCCGGATGGTCGCTTCGATGCGCTAACAGCGGCGCCCATCTACGGAGTTCCGCCCACGGTACGCCTCGCGTCACTCTCCGCGCATGGCTATGCACGCTTGCGCTGATGGAGGTCTGCCACGCCGGCGCGCGAAGGTCAGCTCCAGCCGGGCTCTTCGGTGGTCGAGGCGGCGGAGGCGGCGGAGGCGGCGGAGGCGGTCGTCGTGACGGTCCGGTCCGGCGTGGTGGGTTGACCGGTGGAAGCCGTGGCGTTGCCGCCGAGGGAGAGCACGACGAGGGCGGCGGTGACGGCGGTCATGACAGCGGCGCGAAGCATGGGGTCCTCTTGGGTGTGTGGGCTCGACAGTCCGAGTGAGCCGGGCACCTGGGGTGGCCCGGCCCGACTGATCCTGCCGGGCCGACCGCCGGACAGACAGGGAAATCCACCGGCACGAAGGATCACGGCACAAGCATGCCAACGGCGGCCCCGCCGACATCGGCCCCGCGAACGTCCGTCCCCCGGACAGGGATTGCACCGCCACCGGCGAATGATCAACACTGTGCGTCGGCATCGATGACGATGAGTGTCGATGCCGCCGTGCGACAGGGGGGAACCTGCCGCGTCGTAAGGAAGAGGCCGCCGACGACGTCGGCCTTCGCCGTGCACCGCCGTGTTCCGCGGTGCCCGATCGAGGAGCCGTGCGCATGCTGACGTCGTTCGGACTCACGGAGCACACCGACCGTCTCTACCGGTTCGCTCTCGGCCGGCCCGGCTGTCCGGTGCGGCAGGCCGCGGCCGAGTTCGCCCTGCCGGAGGCGGAGCGGGACGAGGCGCTGGAGGAGCTGACCCGGCTGGGGCTGCTCGCACCGTCCTGGCGGTCCGACGGCCGGCTGCACGTGGTGAGCCCGAAGGCCGCCATGGACACCCTGCTCGCCTTACAACAGGCCGAGATCGCCGAACAGAACCGTGCCCTGGCCCGCAGCCAGGCCGCGGCCGAGATGCTGCTCGCCCAGTACTCCGCACAGCACGGCGACGAGGAGGAACTGGCGGTCGAGCAGTTGCAGGGCGTGGACGCGGTCCGCGCCCGGATGTCCGACCTGGCCACCCGGATCCGTACCGAGTCCCTGGCGTTCATGCCCGGGGGCGCGCAGCCTCTCGCGGGTCTGCAGGCGAGCAAGGGCGCCAGCGCCGAACTGCTCGAACGGGGCGTCAAGATCCGCACGGTGTATCTGGACTCCATCCGCAATGCCCCCGGGACGCTGGAGCACGCCCAGTGGCTGACCCTGCGGGGCGCCGAGGTGCGCACGGTGCCCGCGCTGCCGATGCGGCTGTGGATCGCCGACCGGGAGTTGGCGATGGTGCCGATCGATCCCGCGGACAGCGCCGCGGGTGCGGTGCTCCTGCGGCAGCCGGGTGCGGTGGCGGCGTTCCTCGCGCTGTTCGAGGCGGTGTGGGCCACGGCGGTGCCGTTCGGCGAGGCTCCCCGCAAGAGCCTGGACGACCCTCTTTCCCAGCCGCGTGAACTGCTGCGGCTGCTCGCCCAGGGGTATACCGACGAGGCCGCCGCCCGCCGGCTCGGCATATCGCTGCGCAGCGAACGGCGGTTGATCTCCGAGCTCATGGAGAAACTGGATGCGCAGAGCCGCTTCCAGTTGGGGCAGCGGGCTGCGGAGCACGGGTACATCTGAGGTCCCGTGTCCCGTGCATCACGGCCGCTCGTGGAAATAGACCGGGACGGATTCGGGGAGCTTCGTTCCCGGCGGTACGAGGCGGTCGGTTTCGGCTGCGGACCAGGGCGGGATCCCGGACTCCTCGTCCAGGGGGATGCCCAGGTGCCCGGCGAGGAACACGGACCAGTCCGGCATCAGCGGGGCCGCCGTCACCGCGCAGGCGGCGAGGAGTTCGGCGTGCGCGACGAGCCTCGCCTCGTACGCGGACCTGAGTTCCGTACCGCCGAGGAGCCGCAGCTGCCGGAGGTCGGCGACCGCCCGGTCCACCGTGGTGGCCAGCGCTTCGGCGGCCTCCTGCGGGGAGAACGTCTCGGCTGCCAGCGCCTTTCGGGTACGCCGGACCAGCTCGCGCCGCTCGGCCGCCGGCGGCCCGTGCGGGGCGGCCCCGGGGACGACGCTCCCGAAATCCTCGGCGAGCAGGTCGAGGACCGTGTCGGTCCAGGCGTCCAGACCGTGGGCAAGCACGGTGGAGACCGTCTCCGCGTACTCCCGCTCGAAGGCGGCGCTCCGCTCCGGTACGGAGCCGGTGAGGCAGAGGTGGAAGCGGAGCGCGTCGGTGTTCGGTGGCGTGGTTTCGGTGGAGGGCGATGCGGGCGGTGGAACGGTCTCGTCCACGATGAGGTGAGGGGTCAACGCGCCTTGCGGTAGCGGGTGTTCGGCCGTGTCGGGGGTGTTGACCGACGCCAGGGCAGGGCGCAGTACGGCGTGCAGGAAGGCGCGGCCCGGGCCGGCGAAGTCGACGACCTGGGCGGGGCCGCCGGAGACCTCCGACTCGCCCACGGCCTCCGCGTATCCGGCGAGCTCACCGAACCAGTCGGCGATGACCTGCCCCTCCCAGCCTGCCGACGGCACCGGTATGCCCTGAACGCCCTCGCAGCTCACCGGGACGGCGGGCAGCGTGCCGCTCACCACCTCGGACAGATAGCGGCGGAGCGCCGGCGGGCGCCGCTCCCCGGGGTGGGTCCCCAGGTGTGCGCGCCGTTCCTCCAACGGCAGGACGAGCCTGCGCCGTTGGATCCGGGTGGGGGCCGCACCGCACGCGGCACACCGTGGTGCGGTGAGTCCGTTCGCGTCCTGCGGCCGTCCGCACGCGGGGCAGGACATGCCGTCGCAGCGCGCGGCGCAGGACCAGCAGCGGCCGCGTACCTCCGTCTCCTGCAGGAACCGGCTGCACGGTCCGCACCGGAAGACCGTCACCTCCCGCTCCTGCCACGCTCCGGCCTCCGCGAGGAGGCGGAAGAGCCGCTGTACGCGCTCGGGGCGTGGCGCGGTGCCGTGTCCGGCATGACGTACGCGGTGGCCGCTGCGGCGCAGATGGCGTTCGAGCACGTCGGCGCCGAGCAGCGCGGAGGACTGCCCCGGGTGCGGTCCGGCGGCGGATACGGCCGGTCCGCTGGTGATGACGTACGACATGGCGTGCGTGCTCATGGCGGGATTCCTGGGTCCGGAGGAGGAGAAGAGGAGAAAGGGGAGGAAGAGGAGCAGGGGGGAGGGGAGGAAGGGAGG
>NZ_JAAKZW010000310.1 GCF_011044995.1 Streptomyces mesophilus
GCCCGCTCCCGAACGTCCCGTCCCCGTGCCTCCGCCCGCCGCCGGGCCGCCGGCACCCGGGCGGCCGGCACCCGGGCCGCCCCGTGAGCGGGAGCAGCCCGGTGAACGCGAGCAGCCGGCGCGAACGGTGCCGGCCCCGGTCGCTCCCGCGCCCTCGGTGCGCCCTCCCGATGCACCGGCCGCCGAGCAGCCCGCACCCGCCGAACTCGCCCCGCCTCCACCGCACATGGCGCCCGGGCCCACCTTCCCCGTACGCCCCTACCGCTCGGCCCTGATCAAACGCCCCGTGCCCGGGGGCTTCTCGACCGTGACGCTGATGACCGTCGTCACCGCACCGGCCGTCCTCGCGGCCGCGGCCCTCAGGCCCGGCGGCCGGGGCCGCTCGTCACGGGCCTGAGCGCTCGCCCGTACGTCCGCACACATGCCTCAAGTTCCGCCCGTACCCCAGGAGTTGCCCCGTGTCCGAATGGCTGGTCCTCGCTCTCGCCATGGTCCTCGTGTGTGCCGTGGTCGTCGCCGTGCCGATGCTGCGGCACCGCAGCAAGCCGGCCGCCGAGGACGACACCTCGCAGACACCCGATGTCATCGAGTACATGGTGATGATGGTCGGCGTGGTCTACGCGATCGTGCTCGGCCTCGCGATCGCCGGGGTCTGGGAGGCCAGGGGAGCCGCGGAGGACTCCGTACGGCGCGAGGCGCAGGCGCTGTACGAGGTGACACAGCGGGTCGAGGTCTATCCGCCCGAGGTGCGCGACCGGATCCGCGACCAGGTCGCCGCGTACGCCGCCCACACCGTGCGCAGCGAATGGCCTCAACTGACCTCGGGCGCCGCTCCCTCGGCGCACGGCGCCGTACTGCTCTCGGAGGTACGCGGCGACATCACGCGGCAGGAACCGGCCTCCGATCTGCAGGCGCAGGCCTATCAGCCGCTGCTCGACCAGATCGCCATCGCCGACGACGCCCGGCACGTACGGGTGAGCGCCGCCGAACCGACCCTGCCGGGCGTGGTGTGGTTCGGTCTGGTCGCGGGCGGGGTGGTGATCGTCGGGCTGATCTTCACGCTGCAGATCCGGCGCTCGGCGCGTGAGCTGCTGCTCGCCGGGGTGTTCAGCGCGCTGATCGTCTTCCTGCTGTTCCTGGTGTGGAACTTCGACGCACCCTTCGGCCGCTACGGGACCGAATCGGCGGAGCCCTTCCAGGAGTTGATCGTCGGCGTCTGAGCGCCGGCGGGGCCCTCAGGCGATCGGAGCCAGCCGCGGGGCCGCCGGGACCCTGTTCTTGGCGTGCACCGTGGAGCCCTTGCGCCACTTCTTCCAGGAGAGGTTCCAGTCGCCGTACCCGTTGTCGAACGGCGTCATGTCCTCGCCCAGACTGTTGACCACCTGGACGATGTCACCGGGGCGCACCAGGTCGAAGAACCACGCGGCGTTGGACATGCTCATCCCCGTACAGCCGTGGCTGACGTTGGCCACGCCGTGCGAACCGACCGACCACGGGGCGGCGTGCACGTACTCGCCGCTCCAGGTGACGCGGGTCGCGTAGTTGACCTTGAGGTCGAAGTAGTCGCTGCTGCCACGGCCGATGCCGATGCCCTCGCCGCGCATCCGAACGAGCCGCTCCTTGGCGAGCACGGTCTTGATGCCGTTGCGGGTGCGGTAGCCGGCCTTGCCGGTGGTCACCGGGATGGTGCGGACCTCCTCGCCGTTGCGCAGCACGGTCATGGTGTGCGTGGACGCGTCGGTGATCGCCTCGATACGGTCGCCGATCCGGATGGTCAGCGGCTTGGAGCCCGCTCCGTACACCCCGTCGCCGATGTTCACGCCGTCGAGTGCGCTGCGCACCGTGATCTCGGTCTGCGCGGGCCAGAAGGAGCGCGGGCGGTAGTGCAGGTTCTGGTCGTCCACCCAGTACCAGGCACCCTCGACCTGCGGCGACGAGCTCACCCGCAGGGCCCGCTCGATCCGCGCGCGGGCGTCCGCCTGCTTGGCGGGTACGGGGCGGTTGAGGGTGGCCGTGACGGGCTGGCCCACGCCGTACGTACCGGCCTTCGGGCCGAACTCGGCGGTGAGGCGGCGGCCTTGGGGCGCGGCGGTTCGGAAGTGCAGCGTCGAGACGACGGGCGCGCCGGACGGCGTTTCGGTCCGTACCGTCGCGCGGTAGCGGAAACCGGCCGGCACCGCCCAGGTGGAGCGCCAGGTGCGGCCGTCGGCGCTGAGGCTTCCGCCGAGCGCGCCGCCGCGCGGGCCGGTCACCGAGACATCGGTGATGTGCCCGTTGGCCCGCATCGTCAGGGCGAGCGGGCCCGACAGGGCCACCGGCTGCTTGATCCTCTTGCGGCCCTCCTGCATTGCCACGGTCCAGGTGGCGGCGCCCGGGTGGCTGACCAGGCAGACGCGGCCGCCGCCCGGTGCGTGGCACAACCCCTTTTTGTCCACGCGGAGTTGGGAGTCACGCGGGGCCGATGCGGTGAGCAGGGCGTCGACGGGGAACCGCGGGGCGAAGCCCGGGCCGCTCGGTGCGGCGCCGGTGCCGGGGGAGTGCGCGGCCGCCGCGAGGAGCAGTGCGGCGGTGGCCACGGAGACGGTGCCCAAGGTCCGGATACGTGCGCTCAACGTGACGACTCCTGACAACTCCGAAGGGCGCACGAGCAGCACCCGGTATGAAAGATCATCATTAATGACCGGCGGACGGGTGAGGCCCGAACGGGCGCGCGGCGCGAGCGGTTCAGCCCGAACGCAGTAACCGGGAGCGGATGTTGCCCGCGCTCAGCGCCCGCCGGGGATGACCAGGCCCGATTCGTACGCGGCCACGACCGCCTGCGTACGGTCGCGCAGGCCCAGCTTGGCCAGGACCCGGCTGACGTGGGTCTTCACGGTCTCCTCGCTGACATGCAGCCGGGCCGCGATCTCCGGGTTGGACAGACCCTCGGCGATCAGTCGCAGGACCTGGGTCTCGCGCGGGGTGAGTGCCGCGAGGTCGGCGGCCGGGCGGGCCGAGGGGCGCAGCCGGGCGAACTCCGCGATCAGCCGGCGCGTCACGGTCGGCGCGAGCAGGGCCTCGCCGGCCGCGACCACCCGTACCGCGTCGAAGAGCTTCTCGGCGGTGACGTCCTTGAGCAGAAAGCCGCCCGCTCCGGCGCCCAGCGCGTCGTACACATGCTCGTCGAGGTCGAAGGTGGTGAGCATCAGGACGCGGATGCCGGTGTCGGCGAGCCGCGCCGTCGCCTCGATCCCGTCCATCACCGGCATCCGGACGTCCATGAGGACCAGGTCAGGGGTGAGTTCACGGCAGATACGGACGGCCTCGGCGCCGTCCTTCGCCGTACCGGCCACCTCGAAGTCGCTCTGGGTGGCGAGGAGTCCGGCGTAGCCGGCGCGGACGAGTTCGTGATCGTCGGCGATGACCAGGCGCAGGGGCTGCTCGCTCATGACGTCTCCTCGTCGGGAGCCTCTGTCGTGGACGGCGTCGGCAGCGTCACCGCGACGTGGAAGCCGCCGCCGAGCGCCGGCCCCGACTCCAGCTTTCCGCCGACCATCGTGGCGCGTTCCCGCATCCCGGTCAGACCGTGGCTGCCCTGCGGGACGGAGGCCTCAGGACCGGGGCCGTTGTCGCGGATGCGCAGCCGCAGTTCGCCGGGGCTGTAGTGGAGCGTCACGTCCACGGCCGCGCCCGGCGCGTGGCGGCGGGCGTTGGTGAGGGCCTCCTGCACGATGCGGTACGCGGTGAGCTCCACGCCCTGGTCCAGCGGACGGATCCGGCCGCTGACGATCAGCCGGGCCGCGCCGCCGCCCGCGTCACGCGCCTCGTCGACCAGCTCGGCCAGCTCCTGAAGGCCCGGCTGCGGGCGCCGGGTCGGCTCGGCCCCCGAGTCCTCGCGCAGCACACCGAGCAACCGGCGCATCTCGGTCAGCGCGGTGCGCGCCGTGTCACCGATCGCGAGCAGCCGCTCCGCGCCGGCCGGCGGCATACCGGCCGTGGTGAGCCGGGCCGTCTCCGCCTGGACGGCGATCATCGAGATGTGGTGGGCCACCACATCGTGCAACTCCCGCGCGATACGGGCCCGTTCGCCGCGGGCCGCATGTTCCTGGAGCGTCTCGGCGATGGCCCGCTCGGTCGCGCTGTGCGCCCGCGCCTCGTTCAGGGCCCGGCGCGCGAGACCCGTCGCCGCCGCGGCCATGGCGCTCAGGCAGACGAGGACGGTGATCTGGCGGTCGCCGAGGCCTGCCACCGCGTATCCGAGGAAAGGCAGGGGCAAAAGCGTGGCGGGCAGGCGCGGGCCGTGGCGGCCCAGGGTGTAGAGGCAGACGAGGAGCGCGGGCAGGCCCCCGGCGGTGAACACGTGGTACGGAGCGAGCGCGAGCAGCGCCGACGCCGAGGCGACGAGCGCCGCCCAGAAGGGCTGCACGCGTACGGCGGCGATGGACAGGGTCGTCGCGAGCGCGAGGATCAGCGCGATCGGCAGCCGGTCGGGATAGCCCCGTACGGCGAGTTCCGCCGTGGCCGCCGCCGTGAGCACGGCAGCGGTGAGCGTCGGGGCGGCCGGTGCGGCGGACAGGGCCCGCAGCTTCCGGGCCGGTATGGCGTTCACCTGGTCATTGTCACCGAGAAGGGCCCCCACGGAGTCCCTCACGTGGGGGATACGAAGACTGCTCCATGGCGTGACGACCGGCGGCCGGGCCGTCCCTAGCCTCATTGCTCATGGACAGCAATGACGGCACCGTCCAGGTGCGCGGACTGCACAAGCGGTTCGGGCCCGTCACAGCACTCGACGGGCTCTCCTTCACGGTCACCCCGGGGCAGGTCACGGGGTTCGTCGGGCCGAACGGCGCCGGCAAGTCGACCACCATGCGGATCATGCTCGGCCTCGACGGGGCCGACGACGGCGAGGCACTGATCGGCGGCCGGCGCTATCACGCGCTGCGCACCCCGCTCCACGAGGTCGGCGCCATGCTGGACGCGGCCGCCGTGCACCCCAGCCGGCGCGGCCGCGACCACCTTCTGTGGCTCGCGCACTCGCACCGTATTCCGGTACGGCGGGTCGACGAGGTCCTCGAACTGGTGGGCCTCGCCTCCGCCGCCCGCCGCCGGGCCGGCGGCTACTCGCTCGGGATGCGGCAGCGGCTCGGGATCGCGGGCGCGCTGCTCGGCGACCCGCCCGTGCTGCTCTTCGACGAGCCCGTCAACGGGCTCGACCCCGAGGGCATCCGCTGGATCCGCGGCTTCCTGCGCTCGCTCGCCCGCGAGGGGCGCACGGTCCTGGTCTCCAGTCATCTGATGAGTGAACTCGAGGACAGCGCCGACCACTTGGTGGTGATCGGGCGCGGCCGGGTCATCGCCGACACCAGCGTGCGCGAGCTGCTCGCCGCCGCGTCCGCGGACCGGGTCGCCCTGCGCACGAGCGCCCGTACGGAGGCGATGACCGTGCTCGCCACCGCGGGGGCCACGGTCGCGGCGACCGGGCGGGACACACTCACCGTGTCCGGGCCCGACGCGGAGAAGGTGGTGCAACTGCTCAGCGGGGCGGGGGTGCCGTTCTCCGAGATCTCGGCGCACCGGGCCTCGCTCGAAGAGGCCTATATGGAACTGACCGGCGACGCCCTGGAGTTCGCGGCCGCGCCGCTCGACGAGGCCGACGAGGAGGGCGTGCGATGACCGCCACACAGACACCGCCCGTCACGCCGTACCGCTCCAGCGCGGTGCCGGCGGGCCGCGACGGATTCGCGCAGCTGCTTCGCGCCGAGTGGACCAAGCTGCGGACCGTACGGCGGTGGAATCTCACGCTGCTCGGCGCGGTGCTCGTGACCGTGCTCATCTCCCTGTTCACCGCGAGCAGTTCGAGCGTGCAGCTCGGCGGCGGCGACCGGCCGCCCGCGCCCACCGGGCCCGGCGGCGAACAGATCCTCGACTCGTTCCGCTACGTCCACCGGAACCTGCCCGCCGACGGCACCGTCACGGTCCGGATCGCGGACTTCCGTACCGACACCTCGGTCACGCCCGAGTGGGCCAAGGCGGGGGTGCTCGTCAAGAAGAGCGACGCCCAGGGGGCCTCGTATGCCGCGATGATGCTCACGCCCGAGCACGGCGTGCGGATGCAGCACGACTTCGTGCACGACACCTCCGGCGGCGCCGCCTCCGCCGACGAGCCGCGCTGGCTGCGGCTGACCAGGGACGGCACGAACCTGACCGGGTACCAGTCGGCGGACGGCAAGGAGTGGACGAAGGTCGCCACCGCGCAGGTGCCGGGGCTGACCGGGACGGTGCAGGTCGGCATGTTCGTCGCCTCTCCGACGGTCACCGAGCTCGACCGGCAGTTCGGCGCGGCCTCCATCGGCGACCGGCCCACGCGGTCCACCGCCACGTTCGACCAGGTCACCGTCACCGGCGCCCAGGGCGGCTGGCAGCACACGGACATCGGTGAACCCCCGGCCGGCGAGAGCGGATCGAGCGAATCGGGCGGCACGTTCACCGTCACCGGCTCCGGGGACATCGCGCCCGCGACGCAGCACGGCGACCTCGCCATGATGAGCCTGAGCGGCACCCAGCTCGGCCTCGTCCTCATCGGGGCGCTCGGCGTCCTGTTCATCACCGCCGAGTACCGGCGCGGCATGATCCGTACGACCTTCGCGGCGAGCCCGCGCCGCGGGAGGGTGCTGCTCGCCAAGGCCGTGGTCGTCGGCGCCGTCACCTTCGTCGCCGCTCTGGTCGCGACCGTCGCGTCCTTCCTGATCGCGCAGCCGATCCTGCGCTCCAATGGCCACAAGCCACCTCAGTTCCCCGAAGTGAGCCTCACCGACGGGCCGGTGCTCCGTGCCGTCGTCGGCTCGGCCGTGCTGCTCGCCCTGATCGCGGTGCTCGCGCTCGGGCTCGGTGCGCTGCTGCGGCACACCGCCGCGGCGATCACGACCGTCGTGGTCCTGTTCGTGGCGCCGCTGATCCTGGTGACCGCGCTGCCGATCGGATTCGCGCAGTTCCTGCAACAGGTCACCCCGCTCGCCGGCTTCGCGATCCAGGAGACCGCGACGCGCTACGACCATGTGGCACGCATGTGCCTGCCCGAGGAAGGCTGCTATCCGCAGGGGCCCTGGCTCGGCATCGCCACCCTGTTCCTGTACGCGGTGGCCGTGCTCGCGCTCGCGATCTGGCGGGTACGGAGGCGGGATGCCTGAGGCCCTGGTGACCGCTGAGGCGCCCGTGACCGGCCGGGGCGCGGCGCGGATGACCGACACGGTGCGCGCCGAGTGGACGAAACTCCGTACGCTGCCCAGCACTTGGTGGCTGCTGATCGCCATCGTCGTGTGCACGGTCGGCGTCGGGGCGCTGACCTCCGGGGCGCTCTCGGTCGGCGACTGTCTTGAGCGGCGCACCTGCGACGAGGACACGGTCGAGCTCAGCCTGACCGGGGTGTGGGTGGGGCAGGCTGCCATGGCCGTGTTCGGGGTGCTCACGGTCACCTCGGAGTACGGCACGGGGACCATCCGCCCGACCCTCACGGCGATACCGTCCCGGCTGCGGATGCTCGCCGCCAAGGCCGTGGTCGTGGCCGGGCTCGCGGCGCTCACGGGAGCGGTCTCGGTGCTCGGGTCGCTGTACGCGGGCCGGATGCTGGTCCTCGACGCCGGGTTCACCACCGAGACCGGCTATCCGCCGATCAGCCTGACGGACGGGCCCACGCTGCGGGCCGCTGTTGGCGCCGTCCTCTACTTCGTGTGCGTCGCCCTGATCGGTCTCGGCCTCGGCGCGGCGCTGCGGGACACGGCGGGCACGCTCACCGGGGTCCTCGTCCTCCTGTACGGATTCCCTTTGGTGGCCGGCATGTTGGCGGACCCCGACTGGGTGGAGAAGGCCCAGCGCGTCTCGCCCACGTCGGCCGGCCTCTCGGTCCTCGCGACCCGCAACCTCGACGCACTGCCGATCGGACCGTGGGCGGGGCTCGGGG
>NZ_JAAKZW010000311.1 GCF_011044995.1 Streptomyces mesophilus
CCCCACCCCCCGCTCACAGCCGCACCGCATCCTTCAGTTCGGCGAAGCGTCGCTCGCCGATACCGTTCACCTCGCGGAGTTCGTCCACCGAGCGGAAGCCGCCATGCTCGGTGCGGTGGTCGACGATGTGCTGGGCGAGGACGGGGCCGACGCCGGGCAGGGTGTCCAGCTGCTCAAGGGACGCCGAGTTGAGGCTCACGGGCCCGCCCGGAACCGCGCCCGCGGCCACACCCCCACCCGGGACTTGGGCGCCCGGCGGACCACCGACCACCACCTGCTCACCATCGATCAGCACCCGGGCACGGTTGAGCCCCGAGAGATCCGTACCCGGCTTGGTGCCGCCCGCGGCCCGCAGAGCGTCCGTGACCCTCGAACCGACCGGAAGCCGATGCACCCCCGGCTCCCGCACCCGGCCACTGATGTCCACAACAACCGTGCCGGCCGCGCCGCTTGACGGACCTCCCCCGCCATCCCCCTCCGCGCGCCCGGCCCGCTCACCCACACCCGCTTCCGCGCCGACGGGTGCGGCAGGAGCCGCCCGTACGAGCTCGGGAGCGCTCACCGACTGCGGCCTCCCCAGCCAGAAGTGCTGCACAGCCAGCGCCGCGCCGACCACAAGGAGCACCGCGAGCACGACCACATTGCGCCGCTCGAGACCGCAACGGGACTGCACCCACAGCGGCAGCCGCTCCCGCAGCGCAAGCCGCCAACGCTCACCCCGCGCACCGTCCGCACTCGGCGCCCCGCCCGCACTCGCCCCGGCGTCCGCACTCGGCGCACCACCCGCACTCACCCCGGCGCCCACACTCGGCGCACCACCCCCACTCGCCCCGACGCCCGCACCCGGACCGGCGCCCGCACTCGGCCCGACATGACCGGCCCCCGGCTCAACCTGCACCGGCTGCCCCAACTGCACGGTCCGCAGCCCGCCGCCGCCCTCAGGCTCGGACGACGACGACCCCCGTACGCCTTCGTCCGCAGCCGGCCCACGGCGGCGCACCACAGTGGCCCCGGAAGCGCGCCGCGCCTCGCGGGTACGCCCCGCGATGACATCCGCCGCGTCCCGGTCAACTGCCCAGCGGGGAACGGCAGGTCCGTCCCACCGGGGCAACGCCGGGGCCTCCGCACCGGACCCCGACTCCTGCGGCGGCTGCTCGAAGAGCCGGGCCGCCCGCCACCTCAACCGCTCCGCGGCCACCTGCTCACGACGCCGCCGGCGCCGGACACGACGATGCCCGGCCCGGCCGTCGGACGACGGACCGCGCCCGGGTCCACTGGTGGGGACGGCGCCCGAAGGGTCGTGGGAGACCTGCGAGTTGCGTGATGAGGGAGACATGCGGACGACCGTAGAGATCGCCACCGCAACAAGTGGATCTTGCTCAATTCCTGTGGACAACTACCCGGTTGTGGAAAACCCCACCACCCGCGTGAGTGACAAAGCGGGTGACAAAGCAGGTGCCAAAGCGGGCGCCAAAGCAGGCACTCTCACCGAGCCGAAACCACCACACCCAGCAACCCGGGCCCGGTGTGCGCCCCGATCACCGCCCCGACCTCGCTGACATGCAGCTCCCCGAGCCCGGGCAGCCGCCCCTGCAGCCGCTCCGCCAGCGCCGCCGCCCGCTCGGGCGCAGCAAGATGGTGCACCGCGATGTCCACGCGCGCCGATCCGGCGCGCTCCGCCGCGATCTCCTCGAGCCGCGCGATGGCCCTGGACGCGGTCCGCACCTTCTCGAGGAGCTCGATCCGCCCCCCGTCCAGCTGCAGCAGCGGCTTGACCGCGAGCGCCGAGCCGAACAGCGCCTGGGCGGCGCCGATCCGGCCGCCGCGGCGCAGATAGTCGAGGGTGTCGACATAGAAGTACGCGGCGGTGGACGCGGCCCGCTTCTCCGCGGCCGCCACCGCCTCGTCCACCGTGCCGCCCGCCTCGGCCGTCTCCGCCGCCGTCAGGGCGCAGAAGCCGAGGGCCATCGCGACCATGCCGGTGTCCACCACCCGTACCGGAACCGGCGCGTCCTTCGCGGCGACCACGGCCGCGTCGTACGTACCGGAGAACTCCGAGGACAGATGCAGCGAGACGATCCCCGTGGCGCCGGACGCGGCGACCTCGCGATAGGTCCGCGCGAACGTTTCGGGGCTCGGGCGCGAGGTCGTCACCGGGCGGCGCTTCTGCAGCGCCTGGGCCAGGGAGCGTGCGGAGATCTCCGTACCCTCTTCGAGGGCCTGATCACCGAGGACGACGGTCAGCGGAACGGATGTGATGCCGTGCCGTTCCATCGCCGGCTGCGGCAGATAGGCCGTTGAATCCGTGACGATCGCGACATGGCGGGACATGAGCTGGAGGTTACCTGCCGGGGCCGAAGGGCGGCAGCCCGGCCCTCACCGTACCGGGCCCGGCACCGCTCCCGCGCACCGGGAGGCCGGCCCGCCGGAGCCCTCAGCCCCGCCCCTCCGGCCTGGCCTCCGGCCGGGCCTGCTTCTGCCACGGATACGTGACCTGCGGCCCGGGGGGCTCGATCGCCTGCGGACCCGCGTCGCCCTGACCCGCCAGATCCCGGTCCGGCCAGGTCTGTTCGGCCGGCGCGGCAGGCCCGTCGATCAGCGTCGGCTCGGGCCATGAGGCCGGTGCGGGGGTGGGAGTGGGAGTGGAGGCCGGAGTGGGCGAGGCCGGCGAAGGCACGGAAGCACCGGCCTGCTCCCCCGTACGCGGCGAAGACCCCGTACCCGAGGAAGACCCCGCACCCGCCGAAGCCCCGAACGAACCGGCACCGAACGAACCGGCACCCGAGGCACCGGCCGCTCCACCCGCCCCCGGCTCCTCCCGGGTCCAGTGCCGCAGCGCCCCCGACTCCACATCGATCTGCGCCCGCAGCGACGCGAACTCGTCGTCGGCGAACCGTCGCGCCCGGTCCTGCGCCGCGAAGCGCAGCGAGTCCGCCGCCTCGGTGATCCGGTCCGTACGCTCCTTCAACTCCGGGAGCTGCGCGCCGAGGCGGGCCTTGTCGGGCTCGCGCTCGAGGCGCTTGAGGTCGGCGTCGAGCTCCCAGCCGTGCACGCTCAGACGCTCGAAGAGACCCACCGACTCCTGCAGCGAGGCGTCCTCCGCGACCGCCGCTTGCAGCGCGTCCTGCGTGGCGCGCATCGAGGTGCGCAGCTTCAGACGCAGCTGGGCGAGCTCGCCCGCCGGGCCGATCTGCGCGAGGGTCCGCGCCTTGAGCGTGGAGTCCTCGACATGGCGGCGCGCCTGCGTGATCGTGCGGTCGACACCGCGCTTGGCGGCCTTCACGACCTTCACCGTGACGAACACCCCCAGCGCGACGAACAGCACGAAGAGCACGGCCAGCACGGCGAGTACTTCACCCATGAGGGGCTCCTAAGCGGGGGGAACAGAGCGTCGGACGAGCTTCTTCCACCGTAAACGCCCAAGGGCAGGCCGAGGGTTCCGCAGAACCCCCAACCTGCCCTTAGGGGACATCCCTAAAGCACCGAAACCGGCACCAAGGGACCCTTACGCCGGAACGATGTTCACCAGCTTCGGCGCCCGCACGATCACCTTCCGGATCCCCGCACCGTCCAGCGCCGCGACGACCTTCTCGTCCGCCAGCGCCAGCGCCTCCAGGTCGCCGTCGGAGATCGTCGGCGGCACCTCCAGGCGCGCCTTGACCTTGCCCTTGATCTGGACGACGCAGGTCACGGCCTCGTCGACCACATACGCGGGGTCGGCGACCGGGAACTCCTGGTACACGACCGAGTCGGTGTGCCCCAGCTTGCGCCACAGCTCCTCACCGATGTGCGGGGCCAGCGGCGCGATCATGCGCACCAGCTGGTCGGCGACCGGACGCGACACCGGGCCGCCCACCTTGGTCAGGTGGTTGTTCAGCTCCGTGATCTTGGCGATCGCGGTGTTGAAGCGCAGGCCCTCCAGGTCCTGGCGCACCCCGTCGATGGCCTTGTGCAGCACGCGCAGCGTGGCCTCGTCCGGCTCGGTGTCCGACACCGTGACGTCACCGGTCTGCTCGTCGACGACGTTGCGCCACAGCCGCTGCAGCAGCCGGAACTGACCGACGACCGCACGCGTGTCCCAGGGCCGCGAGACGTCCAGCGGGCCCATCGCCATCTCGTACAGACGCAGGGTGTCCGCGCCGTACTCGGCGCACATGGCCTCCGGAGTGACCGCGTTCTTCAGGGACTTGCCCATCTTGCCCAGCTCGCGCTTGACCGGCTCGCCCTCGAAGAAGAAGCCGCCGTCGCGCTCCTCGACCTGATCGGCCTGGACCGGGAAGCCACGGCTGTCGCGGTAGACGTACGCCTGGATCATGCCCTGGTTGAACAGCTTGTGGAACGGCTCCGTAGCCGACACATGCCCCAGGTCGAACAGCACCTTGGACCAGAACCGCGCGTACAGCAGGTGCAGTACGGCGTGCTCGGCACCGCCCACGTACAGGTCGACGCCACCGTGCGGCTTGTTCTCGCGCGGGCCCATCCAGTAGCGCTCGACGTCCGGGTCGACCAGCTGCTCGGAGTTGCGCGGGTCCAGGTAGCGCATCTCGTACCAGCACGAACCCGCCCAGTTGGGCATGGTGTTGGTCTCGCGGCGGTACGACTTCACGCCGGAGCCGTCGCCCAGGTCCAGCTGGACGCTGACCCAGTCCTCGTTGCGCGACAGCGGGGTCTCCGGGGAGGTGTCCGCGTCGTCCGGGTCGAAGGTGCGCGGCGAGTAGTCGTCGACCTCGGGCAGCTCCAGCGGCAGCATCGACTCGGGCAGCGCGTGCGCGACGCCGTCCTCGTCGTAGACGATCGGGAAGGGCTCGCCCCAGTAGCGCTGGCGGCTGAACAGCCAGTCGCGCAGCCGGAAGTTGACGGTGCCCTCGCCGATGCCGTTCTCCGACAGCCACTCGGTGATCTTCGCCTTGGCCTCGACGACGCCCAGGCCGTCCAGGGACACCGAGTCCGCGGAGGAGTTCACCAGCTTCGCCTCGTACGAGACGAAGGCGTCATCCCACGTCGAGGTGTCCAGGCCCCGGTCGTCCGAGGGCTCCACGACGCAGCGCATCGGCAGCTCGAAGGCGCGCGCGAACGCGAAGTCACGGGTGTCGTGCGCCGGGACGGCCATGATCGCGCCGGTGCCGTACCCCATCAGGACGTAGTCGGCGATGAAGACGGGGACCTGCTCGCCACTGACCGGGTTGACCGCGAACGCGCCGGTGAAGACGCCGGTCTTCTCCTTGGCGTCGGCCTGCCGCTCGACATCGGACTTCGAGGCCGCGAACGCGCGGTACTTGGCGACGGCCTCGGCCGGCGTCGCGTGCCCGCCGGTCCACACGTCGTGCGTGCCCTCGGGCCACGCGGCCGGGACGATGGTGTCGACCAGCTCGTGCTCGGGGGCCAGGACCATGTACGTGGCGCCGAACAGCGTGTCCTGGCGAGTGGTGAAGACCGTGATCCTGCCTTCGGAGCCGACCGGGAAGTCCACCCGCGCACCCTCGGAGCGCCCGATCCAGTTGCGCTGCTGCAGCTTGATCGCCTCGGGCCAGTCCAGCGCGTCCAGGTCGTCCAGCAGACGGTCCGCGTACGCGGTGATCCGCATGTTCCACTGGCGCAGCTTGGACTTGAAGACCGGGAAGTTGCCGCGCTCGGAGCGTCCGTCGGCGGTGACCTCCTCGTTGGCCAGCACGGTGCCCAGGCCGGGGCACCAGTTGACCGGCGCGTCCGAGGCGTACGCCAGACGGAACTCGCTCAGGACGTCGGCGCGCTCGCCCACGCTCAGCTCACTCCACGCCCGGTCCGTACCGGGAACGGCCCGCGAGCCGCTCTCGAACTGGGTGACCAGCTCAGCGATCGGACGGGCCTTCTTCGCGCCCTCGTCGTACCAGGAGTTGAAGATCTGCAGGAAGATCCACTGGGTCCACTTGTAGTACTCCGGGTCGATCGTGGCGATCGAGCGGCGCTTGTCGTGGCCCAGGCCCAGGCGGCGCAGCTGGGACTTCATGTTCTCCATGGCCGCCTCGGTGGACACCCGCGGGTGCGTACCGGTGGCGACGGCGTGCTGCTCGGCGGGCAGGCCGAAGGCGTCAAAGCCCAGCGTGTGCAGCACGTTGTACCCGGTCATGCGGTGGAACCGGGCATAGACGTCGGTGGCGATGTAGCCCAGCGGGTGCCCGACGTGCAGACCGGCACCCGAGGGGTACGGGAACATGTCCATGATGAACTTCTCGGGCCGCCCGGAGACCGCGGCGTCACCCGCCAGTCCGCCCTTCGGATTGGGCGCCTCGTACGTGCCGTCGGCGTCCCAGATGTCCTGCCAGCGCGCCTCGATGTCCGCGGCCATCGCCGCGGTGTAGCGGTGCGGGGCTGCGACTTCGGCAGCCGAATTCGTCTCGCTCATGATCCTCAGGGCTCCATCGATCGTCTCTGCTGCGTTTCACCTGGAGTTCGGCTGCGACGTACAGCCGAAATGAAAAAACCCCTCGCACAGGAGGGGACGCCGCGCTGATGCCGACCCACGAATCGTCAGTGGTCGGTACTGATCAGCGCGGCTCGCTAAGCAGAAGGCGTACGGCACGCATGGCGTCAGGGTACCGCAGGGGCCGAGCCGCCCGCACCGGGCTTTACTCCCGCCCCGGAGCGGGGTTACTCGGCGTACCGGCCTCTATCGGGGCAACGTCAAGAGATGCTCGCCACTTGATAACAACGCAATAACTCAAACCCCGAACTGGTCGGTACGGCGCCACTTAGCATGCGGCAGCGGGACCCGCTTTCGAACCACCATCCGGGAGTCATCCCCATGAACCCTCTCACCCCCCATAGCCGCAAGATCCGCTCCTTACCCACTTCCCCGGGGCCGAGCCGCGCGGCACGTGGAGCGTTGACCGGCGCGGTGCTGCTCCTGATACCCCTCGTCGTGATCGTCGGCGGCGACAGCTTCCGCGCTGCCCTCGATTTCACGACCGGAGTGCTCAGCCTCATCTCGTTGACCTCCAGCATCGTCTGGGGCCTCGTCGCCTCCGACAGCCTCTTCCTCTCGCCGAAGCAGCGGCTCCTCGCCCAGGGTGTGCACCGGGCGACCGCGATCGCCGCGCTCGGCTTCCTGCTTCTGCACGGCACCGTCAAGCTGGTCCTCGGGCATGTGTCCGCGATCGGCGCCCTCATCCCGTTCGGCCTCGGTGTGACCGGTACGGACGGACTGATCGGCTTCGGCGCCCTCGCCGGACTCCTGATGATCGTCACCGGTGTCACCGGCGCGATGCGCAGCTCCTTCGCCTCCCCCGCCCGGATCGCGGGCCGCTGGCGGGCGCTGCACATGCTGGCCTATCCCGCCTGGTGCTCGGCCCTGGTGCACGGTCTGTACGCGGGCCGCCAGGCCGCCCCCTGGGTCGTGGCGATGTACTGCCTGTGCCTGGCCGGCGTCACCGGAGCGCTGGCGCTGCGCGCGGCTCCGCTGCCGGTCAAGCGCAAGGTGGCGCGGAGAATCCTCGCCCTCCTGGACGCGCAGACCCGTATCCCCCGTGTCGCGGCGGGCGCCACCCCGCGGCGCGAGGGCCCGCTGCCCGGCATGGAGGCCCTCGCCACCACGCCCGATGCCGGCTCCATACGGCCCCAACTCCCGCTCCAGCAGGGAGGATTCACTTCCTCGTACGAAGGGGAGCGCCCTCGCGCCGTATACGAGGAGGAGCGCCCCCGAGCCGTATACGAGGAAGAACGCACTCGCGTCATGTACGAGGAGGAGCGCCCCCGCACCGGCAGCGGCATGGCGGCCGCGTACCGCGCCGTCTCCACGGCCCCGGGCGCCCGCCCCATGCCGCTCCAGGAGGAGCACTCCGGCCGCTGGCCCAACCCGTCCCCGCCGCCGCCCGGCGAGGCCGCGCGCCCCGCACC
>NZ_JAAKZW010000312.1 GCF_011044995.1 Streptomyces mesophilus
CCCGGGGGGACCCCCGCCCTACCCAAGAGCCTCGTCGAGCAAGTGCCCCCACTGCCGTACGACCCGTTCGCGGCGCCCCGTGTCGTCGGTGAGGACGTTGGCGAGGCCCAGACCGCGCGCCATGTCGAGGAGGCCCTGGACGGTTTCGCGGACGCCGGGCCGTGACTCGTCGGCGTCGAGGAGGCGTACGGCGATGCGGTGGGTCTCGCGGCCGACGCGGCCCTCGAGTTCGGCGACGCGGGCGTGCAGCGCCGCCTCGTGCGAGGCCGCGACCCACAGGTGGAGCGCGGCGCGGAACAGCGGTCCGGTGTAGAGGTCGACGAGCGCCGCGACCACCTCGGCGCGGGTCTTGGCGGACAGCTCGCGCAGGGCGTGCGAGCGCTGTTCGGCGACGTACTCGACGGCGGCCGTGAACAGGTCCTCGCGGGTGGGGAAATGGTGCTGGGCGGCGCCTCGGGAGACACCGGCGCGCTCGGCGACGACGGAGACCGTGGACCGCGCCCAGCCCAGTTCGGCGAGGCAGGCGACGGCGGCCTCCAGGAGCCGCATGCGGGTGGCGCGGCTGCGGTCCTGCTTGGGTGCGCGGTCACTGTGTGCGGCAGCCGGTGTCACAGCACCCATGGAGCATCCCGTCGCTCGAAGAAGGCGGTCATGCCCTCGCGCGCGGGGCCGGAGGCGAACAGGGTCGCCGACCGCTGGACCAGGTCCTCCGCATCGCGCTCGAAGGCTTCCAGGACTCTGGCCGTGACCAGCCGTTTTGCCTCGGCGAGGCCCTGCGGTGCGGCCTTGCGGAAGGCCTCGCAGACGGCTTCGACGGCCGGCCCCACCTCGTCCACGGCCTCGGTGACCAGTCCGATCCGGGCGGCCTCGGCGGCATCGAAGCGTTCGCCCGTGAGGTAGTAGCGGGAGGCGGCTCGCGCGTCCATACGGGGCAGCAGGGTCAGCGAGATGATCGCGGGCGCCACCCCGATCCGTACTTCCGTGAACGCGAAGGTGGATCCGGTGGAGGCGAGCACCAGATCGCAGGCGCCGAGCAGCCCGAGCCCGCCGGCCCGCGCGCTGCCGTCCACACGGGCGACGACGGGCTTGGGCAGCTCGACGATCGCGCGCAGCAGATCGACGAAGGAATACGGATTGGCCGGTGACTTGAGGTCGGCGCCCGCGCTGAAGGTGGGTCCGGTGTGGTCGAGCACGACGGCCCGTACGTCCTGGTCGACGGCGCACCGTCGCAGGGCGTTGGCCAGTTCGGCGACGAGGTCCGCGGAGAGGGCGTTGCGGTTCTCCGGGGAGTCCAGGGTGAGGGTGGTGATGCCGCGCTCGTGTTCCCGCCCCACGTACTTCATCGGTCTGTCTCCTGGTTCCTCAGGCGTTGGTCGCCTGGTCACGGTCCCGCAGCTGCCGCCGCAGGATCTTTCCGGTGGCCGCGCGCGGCACCGTCTCGATGAACTCCACGGCCCGCACCTTCTTGTGCGGGGCGACGTGCTCGGCCACGTACGCCTGGACATCCTCCACCGTGAGGTCGGCGGCCGCGCGGACCACGTATGCCTTCGGGTACTCGTTGCCGTCGGCGTCGTACACCCCGATGACCGCCGCGTCCGCGATCCGCGGGTCCCCGATGAGGACGGCTTCAAGCTCGGCGGGTGCGACCTGGAAGCCCTTGTACTTGATCAGTTCCTTGACCCGGTCGACGATGAACAGCCACCCGTCCTCGTCGACCCGCCCGACGTCCCCGGTGTGCAGCCAGCCGTCCTCGTCGATCATCGCGGTGGTCGCGTCGGGCCGCCCGAGGTAGCCCTTCATCACCTGCGGGCCGCGGAAGACGACCTCGCCCTCCTCGCCGGGGCCGAGGTCCTTCGCCGGGTCGTCGAGCGAGACGATCCGCATCTCGGTGCCGGCGAGCAGCTTGCCGACGCTGCCGTGCGGGATGGGCCGGTCGATCGGGGTGACGTGGGTGGCGGGCGAGAGCTCGGTCATGCCGTAGCCCTGGCCCACGGGGACGCCGCCGAGGCGGGCCGAGCAGGCGGCGGCGAGTTCACCGTCGAGCGGGGCGGCCGCGCTGATCACGTAGCGGACGGAGGAGAGGTCGAAGCGCTCGACCACCGGGTGCTTGGCGAGGGCTAGGGCGATCGGCGGAACCACGTACAGGCCGGTGATGCGGTGTTTCTCGACGGCGGTCAGGAAGCCTTCGAGGTCGAACTTCGGCAGCACGACGACCGTGGCGCCGTGGCTGAGCGGGGCGTTGAGCAGTGCGGTGAGGCCGTACGCGTGGAAGAACGGCAGGACGGCCAGGATGCGGTCGCCGGGGCCCATGGGCATCGTCGGGTACAGCTGCGCGAGGTTGGTGGCGACCGAGCGGTGGGTGAGCATGACGCCCTTGGGGACGCCGGTCGTGCCGGAGGAGTACGGCAGGACCGCGAGGTCTTCGGACGGGTCGATCCCTACGGCCGGCGCCGGGAGGTCCGCGCCGACCATGTCGAGCAGCGAGCGATGCCCCTCGGCCTGGTCGCAGACGATGATCTCCCGTATCCCGCCCGCGAGTTCGGCCGCGGCCTGCGCGACGGGCAGGAGCAGGGAGACCGTGACGATCCAGCTCGCTCCCGCGTCGCGCAGCTGCTGGGCGAACTCCTCGGGGGTGTACAGCGGGTGCACCGTCGTGACCGTGGCGCCCGCGCGGGTCGCGCCGTAGAAGGCGACCGGCCACAGGATGGTGTTGGGGCTGTGCAGGGCGACGACGTCCCCCTTGCGCACTCCCGCGTCCGCGAGTCCGGCGGCCACCTTGCGGTGGAAGCCGTCGAGCTGCGCGTACGAGAGCGACCTGCCCTCGACGCCGTCGATCAGCGCGGGCGTCTCACCGAACTCGGCGGCCCGGCCCAACACGGCTTCATGGATGGGCAGTTCTACGGGCGGCACTGCTGCGTACTCACTCTGGAACACCATGTCGGGCCTCCGTACAAGGGTGGGCTAGTACGACTTGGGCAGACCGAGGGTCTGGTGGGACACGAAGTTGAGGATCATTTCCCGGCTCACGGGGGCGATACGCGTGACGCGGGCCGCGGTCACCAGTGAACCGAGACCGTACTCCCGTGTCAGCCCGTTGCCCCCGAGTGTGTGCACGGCCTGGTCGACGGCCTTCACACAGGCTTCGCCCGCCGCGTACTTGGCGATGTTGGCGGCTTCCCCAGCTCCGAAGTCATCGCCCTGGTCGTAGAGATGGGCGGCCTTCTGCATCATCAGGCGCGCCAGTTCCAGTTCGATGTGCGCCTGCGCGAGGGGGTGCGCGATGGCCTGGTGCGCGCCGATGGGCGCCTTCCATACGCTGCGGTCCTTGGCGTACGCGATGGCGCGGGCGAGTGCGTAGCGGCCCATGCCGATCGCGAAGGCGGCCGTCATGATCCGCTCGGGGTTGAGGCCCGCGAACAGCTGGAGCAGCCCCGCGTCCTCGTCGCCGACGAGCGCGTCCGCCGGGAGGCGCACATCGTCGAGCACGAGCTCGAACTGCTTCTCGGCGGCCTGGATCTCCATGTCGATGACGTGGCGCTGGAAGCCTTCGGTGTCGCGCGGGACGATGAAGAGGCAGGGCTTGAGCTTCCCGGTCCGTGCGTCCTCGGTGCGGCCGACGATGAGGGTGGCGTCGGCGATGTCGACGCCGGAGATGAACACCTTGCGGCCGGTGAGGATCCAGCCGTCGCCGTCCCTGCGGGCGGTGGTGGTGATCCGGTGCGAGTTGGAACCGGCGTCGGGCTCGGTGATCCCGAAGGCCATGGTCTTCGTGCCGTCCGCGAGACCGGGCAGCCACTGCCGCTTCTGCTCCTCGGTGCCGAAGCGGGCGATGACGGTGCCGCAGATGGCGGGGCTCACGACCATCATCAGCAGCGGACTGCCGGCGGCGCCCAACTCCTCGAGGACTATGGACAGTTCGGCGATCCCGCCGCCGCCTCCCCCGTACTCCTCGGGCAGGTTGACCCCGAGGTACCCGAGCTTGGCGGCCTCGGCCCAGAGCTCCTCGGGGTGGCCGCCGCCCCGTACGACCTTGGTGAGGTACTCGCGTCCGTAGCGTGTGCCGAGCGCGGCGACGGCGGCACGCAGGGCCTTGCGCTCTTCGGTCTCTATGACGGCGGCGCTCATGGGGTCTCCTCGGTCGGTACGGGGTGTACGGCGTGCTGTGCGGGCGGCACTGGCTGTACTTCGCGCTGTGCGGGCGGCACTGGCTGTACGACGGCGAGCAAGGTGCCCGGCTCGACCTGGCGGCCGGGGGTGACGTGCAGAGCGGTGAGGGTGCCGGCGGCGGGGGCGGCGATCCGGTGCTCCATCTTCATCGCCTCCAGCCACAACAGGGGCTGTCCGGCCTGGACTTGGTCCCCCTCGGCGAGGCCCTCCGCGATACGGACGACCGTGCCGGGCATGGGAGCGAGCAGGCTCCCCGGGGTGAGGGCGCGCTCGGGCTCCGGGAAGCGGGGATGGGGGGTGAGGGTCCAGGTGTGGGTGCCGTGGTCGACGTGGATGTCGCCGCCGTCGTACGCGTGGATGTCGCCGCCCTCGTACGCATGGATGTCGCCGCCGTACGCGTGGATCGCGAAGTCCCGTCGGATGCCGTCGACTTCGAGCGTCACGCGGTGCGCGTGCGCCTCGACGACACGCGCCCCGGGAACGCCGACGAGCTCGAATCCGGTACGGGTGCGGTGGTAGCGGATCTCGTGCCGGTCGCCGCCGGCGTAGACCTTCAGCTGGGGCTGCGAGGGAAGGTTCCGGTAGGCACCGAACCTCGGCCCGGCCGCAGCGCGACGGCAGGAACTCGCCACCGCGGCCGCCGCGGCCGCGTACACCTCCGCCACCGGAGCGTCGTCCGCGACCAGCGACGACAGATGACGGTCGAAGAACCCGGTGTCCATGCGGCCGGACGCGAACTCCTCGTGCCCCAGGGCGCGGACGAGAAGGTCCCGGTTGGTCACGACCCCGTGCACCCGCGTCCGCCCCAGCGCCCCGGCCAGCCGCCGGACCGCCGAGGAACGCGTGGGCGCCCACGCGACCACCTTGGCCAGCATGGGGTCGTAATGCACCCCTACCGCGTCCCCCGACGCGAAGCCCGTGTCCACCCGTACCCCTGAAGGGAAGGCGAGCAGGTGCAGCGTGCCGGCCTGCGGGGCCCAGGCGGCGGACGGGTCCTCGGCGTAGAGGCGGGCCTCGACCGCATGACCGTCGGGTGCGGGCGGCTCACCAGGGAGCGGCTCCCCCTCCGCCACCCGGAGCTGAAGCTCCACCAGGTCCACCCCGAACACCGCCTCGGTCACGGGGTGTTCGACCTGTAGCCGCGTATTCATCTCGAGGAAGTACGCCCGGTCGCCGGCCACGAGGAACTCCACCGTCCCGGCGCCCACATAGGACACGGCCCGCGCGGCCCGTACGGCCGAGGAGCGGATCTCCGCGTCCAGCGCCGGGGACAGCCCGGGCGCGGGCGCCTCCTCGATCACCTTCTGATGCCGCCGCTGCAGCGAGCAGTCCCGCGTCCCCAGCGCCCACACCGTCCCGTGCGTATCGGCGAGGATCTGCACCTCGACATGCCGCCCGCCCTCGACGTACGGCTCGACGAACACCTCTCCGTCCCCGAAGGCGCTCAGCGCCTCGGCCCGCGCGGCCGTCAACTCCTCGTCCAGTACGGAGAGTTCGCGCACGACCCGCATGCCGCGACCGCCCCCGCCCGCGGCCGCCTTCACCAGCACCGGCAGATCGTCGGCCGTGACCTCCGTGAGCGGCGCGATGCCCATCAGCTCCTTCGCCCGCGTCTTCGAGGCCATCGCCTCGATGGCCTCCGGCGGCGGCCCGATCCACACCAGGCCCGCCGCCCGCACGGCGCGTGCGAACTCGGCGTTCTCGGACAGGAACCCGTACCCGGGATGGACGGCGTCCGCTCCGGCCGCGAGCGCAGCCTTGACGATCAGCTCGCCGCGCAGATACGTCTCGGCGGGCGTCGCGCCCGGGAGCCGTACGGCCGCATCGGCCTCGCGTACGTGGAGCGCGGACGCGTCCGGGTCCGCGTACACCGCGACCGTCGCGATGCCCAGCTCGCGGCAGGTCCGGAAGATCCGGCAGGCGATCTCTCCCCGGTTGGCCACAAGAACAGAAGTGATCACGTGAACTTCAACCCCACTCACATCCGGAAGACACCGAAACCGCCCCGCGCGCCCTCGTAGGGCGCGTTGTGGATCACCGACAGGCACAGGCCGAGGACCGTGCGCGTATCGCGCGGGTCGATGACGCCGTCGTCGTAGAGCCGCCCGGACAGGAACATCGGCAGGGACTCGGACTCGATCTGCTGCTCCACCATCGCCCGCAGCGCGGCGTCGGCCTCGGCCGCCTTGTCGTCGTATGGCAGCCCCTTGGCGGCGGCCGACTGGCGGGCCACGATCGACAGGACGCCCGCGAGCTGCTGCGGGCCCATGACGGCGGATTTGGCGCTGGGCCAGGCGAACAGGAAGCGCGGGTCGTACGCCCGCCCGCACATCCCGTAGTGCCCGGCGCCGTACGACGCGCCCATCAGGACGGACAGATGCGGGACGCGTGAATTGGACACCGCGTTGATCATCATCGCGCCGTGCTTGATGATCCCGCCCTGCTCGTACTCCTTGCCGACCATGTAGCCGGTGGTGTTGTGCAGGAAGAGCAGCGGGATGTCGCGCTGGTTGGCGAGCTGGATGAACTGGGCCGCCTTCTGGGACTCCGCGGAGAAGAGCACGCCCTGCGCGTTGGCCAGGACGCCGACCGGATAGCCGTGCAGGGACGCCCAGCCGGTGGCCAGCGAGGTCCCGTACAGCGGTTTGAACTCGTCGAAGTCCGAGCCGTCAACGATCCGGGCGATGACCTCGCGCGGATCGAAGGGGATCTTGAGGTCGCCGGGGACGATGCCGAGGAGTTCGCCCTCGTCGTACTTGGGCGGCTCGGCGGGAGGCGGATTCTCGTATGCCTTGCGCCAGTTGAGCCGGGAGACCACGCGGCGCGCCTGCCGGAGCGCGTCGTGCTCGTCGGCCGCGAGGTAGTCGGCGAGTCCGGACGTACGGGCGTGCATCTCGGCGCCGCCGAGTTCCTCGTCGCCGGACTCCTCACCGGTGGCCATCTTGACCAGGGGCGGGCCGCCGAGGAAGACCTTGGCGCGCTCCTTGACCATGATCACGTGGTCGCACATTCCGGGGACGTACGCGCCTCCGGCCGTGGAGTTGCCGAAGACGACCGCGACGGTCGGGATGCCGGCCGCGGAGGACTGGGTGAGGTGTTTGAACAGGGCGCCGCCCGGGATGAAGATCTCCTTCTGGGAGGGGAGATCCGCGCCGCCCGATTCCACGAGGTGGATCGACGGGAGACGGTTGGCGTGGCCGATCTCGTGGGCGCGGAAGGCCTTCTTCAGGGTCCAGGGGTTGGACGCGCCGCCGCGTACGGTCGGGTCGTTGGCCGTGATCAGGCACTCGACGCCCTCGACGAACCCGATCCCGGTGACCATGGAGGCGCCCACGGGGTAGTCGCTGCCCCAAGCGGCGAGCGGCGACAGCTCCAGGAACGGGGTGTCGGGGTCGACCAGCAGCTCGATCCGCTCGCGGGCGAGCAACTTGCCGCGCTTGCGGTGCCGTTCGGTGTACTTCTCACCACCGCCCGCGAGGGCTTTGGCGTGCTCGGCGGCGAGCTCGTCGAGCTTGGCGAGCATGGCGGTGCGGTGGGCTGTGTAGTCGGGGGATGCGGTGTCAAGGGCTGTGGACAAGAGGGTCATCGGGGTTCTCCGCTGGTCTCGGCGTTATCCACAGGCG
>NZ_JAAKZW010000313.1 GCF_011044995.1 Streptomyces mesophilus
GCCCCCGGTCGTGCGGGTGGCGCGCCGGACGGAGGACTGCGCCATCACTGCTCTCCGGAAGGGTGGGGGAGGCGGGCAGGAAGTCCCGTGTACCCGGGCCCGGTTGAGGCATGCACGCCGCGGCCGTCGCATACCGCACCCACAGGCGCACGCGGCCCACCGGCGGGCGCCTCTGCGCAGGCTGTGCGCCCCCTCCCGGGGGTTCGGGCCGCGCGTGCCCGGGAGATAGGTCTGAAGGTGCGTGCTTCCGCGCCCTCCGCACCTCGAGCGGACCGGCCTTGAGCGAAGGGGAGATCCCCATGGCGTCTTACGACACCGGGCGGCTGAGTGCGATCGTGAAGATCCTGGACCAGGCGGGTGCACAACTGCGCCTTGCGGCCCGCGAACAGGGAGTCCAGGTCGCCGGGTCGCCTTCACCGTATCTGTCGGATGCCCAGGACCTGTCTGGCATCACCTCGCTGCTCTCCGTGGTGGAGCGCGCCTCGGGCGGCGTGCGGCGCGCGCTCGCGCATCTGCGGGCCGGCGATCTCGGCCAGGCTCAACTGGCCCTGGAAGCGGCGGGCACCGGTCCGCGCCTGGACGCCCTGCCCCTGGCGGCCCTGCCGCGGCCGCTGCCCGGACGGGTCACTGCCGCGCTGCAGCTGATGCGCGGCATCTCCGGGTTCTTCCCGGCGGACACGGAGGAATTCCTGGTGCGCCAGCTCCGGCCGGCGGGGCGTGCGGTCGCCGGGGTGCGATAGGGAACCGGACTCATCGGGTGTAACGGCGGCCGTTCGGGCCATACGACCCGCCATGAGCGAACTCTCCCGCCGGGCCCAGCGCTTGGGCAGGCGTACGGATCGAAGCGACTGGCTCGACCGCGCGGCCCAGCTCGGTCTGATCGCGTACGGCCTCGTGCACCTCGTGGTCGGCTGGCTCGCCGTGCAGCTGGCCTTCGGCGACCGTTCCGGGCCCGCCTCGCCGAGCGGGGCGATCGAGGAGCTGGCGCGTCAGCCGCTGGGCGGTGCGATCGTCTGGGCGACCGCCGTGGGCATGTACCTGCTCGTCGTCTGGCAGCTGGTCGAGGCCGCCTTCGGACACCGCTGGGCCGGCAACCGGCCGTGGCAGCGGGTGCTGTCCCTCTGCAAGGCGATCGTGTACGGAGTGCTCGGCACCAGCGCGCTCAGGATCGCCCTCGGATCGGGCGCCCAGGACGGTGAGCGGACCACCGACAGCCTGACGGCGCGGCTGATGGACCTTCCGCTCGGGCAGGCCCTCGTCGCCGCCGTCGGTGCGGTGATCATCGGGATCGGCGTGGCTTCGGTGCGCAAGGCCTTCACCGACAAGTTCCTGGACACGTTCGACCGGCGTGGCACGCGGGGGACCACGGGGACGGCGTACACCTGGCTGGGGCGCGCGGGTCACACGGCGAAGGGGGTGGCCCTCGGTGTCGTCGGTGTCCTGTTCGGCTGGGCGGCGCTGACCCATGAACCCGATAAGTCGGGCGGTCTCGACGAGGCGTTGCGGAAGGTTCTCGAGCAGCCGTTCGGGCCGGCTCTGCTCACGGCGCTCGGGCTCGGCATCTTCTGCTTCGGCTGCTTCTGCTTCGCGTGGGCGCGCCATCTGGACCGGTGAGCGGGCCCTTCGGTCAGCTGTCCGACAAGGCCAGCTCGACCGCCGCCTCGGCGTGCAGGCGGGCCGTGGGGAAGACGGGAACGGGGCTGTGGTCGGGCCCGATCAGCAGCTCGATCTCCGTGCAGCCGAGGACGATGCCCTCCGCGCCCTCGCGCACCAGCCCGTCGATCACGGCACGGTACGCGGCGCGGGACTCCTCCCGTACGACACCGAGGCAGAGCTCCTCGTAGATGACCCGGTGGACGAGCGCACGCTCCTCGGGGCCGGGCACGAGCACATCGAGTCCGTGCCGCGCGAGACGGCCGCGGTAGAAGTCCTGCTCCATGGTGAACGCCGTACCGAGCAGACCGATCCGGCGCATCCCGGCGGATGTGACCGCGGCCGCGGTCGTGTCGGCGAGGTGCACCAGCGGAACAGGGACCGCGTCCTGCACCGCGTCCGCGACCTTGTGCATGGTGTTGGTGCAGATCAGCACCATGTCCGCGCCCGCGGCGACCACGCTGCGCGCGGCGTCCGCGAGGATCTTTCCGGCCGCGTCCCACTCGCCCGCGACCTGCAGTTCCTCGATCTCCGCGAAATCCACGGAGTACAGGACGCAGCGCGCGGAGTGCAGCCCGCCGAGCCGCTCCCGGGTGAACTCGTTGAGCAGCCGGTAGTACTCGGCGCTCGACTCCCAGCTCATGCCGCCGATCAGCCCGATGGTCTTCATGCACGCGCCTCCTGCCGTCATCGCCCTTGCTGTGGCCACTGTGCCGCATAAGCGTTTCCTTGCCCTGTTCAAGGGGTGCGGCGAGGTGCGGCTCCGGGGCCTTTGGCAACCCCTGTGGAAAAGCCAGAGGTCCAGTCCAGCGACAGTTATCCACAGGGCTAGTGACGCCTCGGCGCAGCGCGTACGGTCTTCCGCATGAAGATCCTCATCAGCGCCGACATGGAAGGCGCCACCGGCGTGACCTGGCCTGCCGATGTGCTGCCGGGCCATCCGCAGTGGGAGCGCTGCCGCTCCCTGTTCACCTCGGATGTGAACGCGGCGGTGCTCGGTTTCTTCGACGGCGGCGCCGATGAAGTGCTGATCAATGAGGCGCACTGGTCCATGCGCAATCTGCTGCTCGAAAAGCTCGACGACCGCGCCGAGATGCTCACCGGCCGGCACAAGTCGCTGAGCATGGTCGAGGGGGTGCAGCACGGTGATGTGGACGGGATCGCCTTCATCGGGTACCACACGGGCGCCGGTACGGAGGGGGTCCTGGCGCACACCTATCTGGCCAACTCCATCACCGGGGTGTGGGTGAACGATGTGCGGGCGAGCGAAGGTCTGCTCAACTCGCATGTGGTGGCCGAGTTCGGTGTGCCGGTGGTCCTGGTCACGGGCGACGATCTGACCTGCGAGGACGCCTTGGGCTATGCGCCGGGCGCGCTCAAGGTCGCGGTGAAGGACCATGTGTCGCGGTACGCGGCGGTGTGCCGCACCCCGGCCCGTACCGCCGCCGACATCCGGGCCGCGGCCAAAGAGGCGGCCGCTCTGGCGGTGCGTCATGAGCCGGTGCGGGGCGGGCCGTTCACCGTGGAGCTGGAGTTCGACGCCGAGCATCTGTCGCAGGCCGCGACCGTGGTGCCGGGCGTCGCGCGCTCCGGGGAGCGGAAGGTGGCGTACACCAGTCCGACCATGTATGAGGGGATTCGTACGTTCAAGGCGGTCACCACGGTCGTTTCCGCCGCGGTCGAGGAGCAATATGGCTGAGCAGAGCACGCACAAGACGGACAGCGGGGTCGACGCGACCGGGCTCGACGAGGTGGTCCGGTTCACCTCCGACCTGATCCGGATCGACACCACCAACCGGGGCGGCGGCGACTGCCGCGAGCGGCCCGCCGCGGAGTACGCGGCGGAGCAACTGGCGGGCGCGGGCTTGGAACCCACCCTCCTGGAGCGCACCTCGGGGCGCTCCAATGTCGTGGCGCGGATCGAAGGCACCGACCCCTCGGCCGATGCGCTGCTCGTGCACGGTCATCTGGACGTGGTGCCGGCGCAGGCCGACGACTGGCAGGTCCACCCGTTCTCCGGCGAGATCCGCGACGGCGTCGTGTGGGGCCGGGGCGCGGTCGACATGAAGAACATGGACGCGATGATCCTCTCGGTCGTCCGCTCCTGGGCCCGCCAGGGCATCCGGCCACGGCGGGATCTCGTCATCGCGTTCACCGCCGACGAGGAGGCCAGCGCCGAGGACGGCTCGGGTTTCCTCGCCGACCGGCACGCGGGACTCTTCGAAGGATGTACGGAAGGGATCAGCGAATCAGGGGCGTTCACGTTCCACGCCGCTCCAGGGATGCGGCTCTACCCGATCGCGGCCGGTGAACGGGGCACGGGCTGGCTGAAGCTCACCGCCAGGGGCCAGGCCGGCCACGGCTCCAAGGTGAACCGGGCCAACGCGGTGATCCATCTCGCCCAGGCCATCGCCCGGATCGGCGAGCACCAGTGGCCGGTGCGGCTGACCCCGACCGTACGGGCGGCCCTGGCCGAACTCGCGCGGCTGCACGGCGTCGACACCGACGTCCACGCACCGGACTTCGATGTGGACGCGCTGCTCGGCAAGCTCGGCCGGGCCGCGGCGCTGGTCGAGCCGACCGTGCGCAACAGCGCCAACCCGACGATGCTGCAGGCCGGATACAAGGTCAATGTGATCCCCGGCGAGGCCGTGGCCTATGTCGACGGGCGCTATCTGCCGGGCGGGGAAGAGGAGTTCAAGGCCACCCTCGACGAACTCACCGGACCCCACGTCGACTGGGAGTTCCACCACCGCGAGGTCGCGGTCGAAGCTCCGGTCGACTCTTCCGTCTACCGGAAAATGCGCGCCGCCCTCGAGGAATTCGAACCGGAGGGGCATGTCATTCCGTACTGCATGTCAGGAGGGACGGACGCCAAGCAGTTCTCCCGCCTCGGCGTCACGGGCTATGGCTTCTCGCCCCTGAAGCTGCCCGAGGACTACGACTATGCGGCGATGTTCCACGGCGTCGACGAACGGGTGCCCGTCGAGGCGCTGCACTTCGGCGCCAGGGTGCTGAGCCGCTTTCTGCGAACGGCCTAGCGGAATGGGGGAGATGGTGCGTACCGAGCCATACGGGGACTGGCCCTCGCCGATCGACGCCGCGCTCGCCGCGTCGCACGACGGCCGGCCGGAGTGGGTGGGCTTCGTCGGCGACGAGGTGTGGTGGACCGAGCCGCGCCCGGCCGAGGCGGGCCGCCGCGCCCTGGTGCGCCGGCACGCCGACGGGCGCGAGGAGTCGGTGCTGCCCGCGCCCTGGAATGTACGCACCCGTGTCATCGAATACGGCGGACACCCCTGGGCCGGGGTCATCGGCTCCTCGGGACCGCTCCTGGTCTTCTGCGACTTCGCCGATCAGCGGCTCTACGCCTACGAGCCGGACGCGCCCGGAGCGGAGCCCGTACCGCTGACGCCGGTGTCTCCGGTGGGCGGCGGGCTGCGCTGGGCCGATCCGCAGATCCGGGCCGACCGGGACGAAGTGTGGTGCGTGCTCGAGGAGTTCACCGGTGAAGGACCCGAGGATCTGCGGCGGATCCTGGTCGCCGTGCCGCTCGACGGTTCGGCCGCGGACGACCGGGGCGCGCTGCGCGAACTGTCCGACGGACGCCACCGGTTCGTCACCTCGCCCCGGGTCTCGCCCGACGGACGGCATGCCGCCTGGATCGGCTGGGACCATCCACGGATGCCCTGGGACGGTACGGAGCTCCTCGTCGCCGAGGTGACGGCGGACGGCACATTCGGGGCGGCCCGCGTCGTGGCCGGCGGACCCGAGGAGTCCATCGCCCAGACGGAGTGGGCGCACGACGGGACGCTGCTCTTCGCTTCGGACCGCAGCGGCTGGTGGAACCTGTACCGAGGTGAACTGCTGCCCGGCCAGGGGGAGCAGGACTTGAGGGTGACGGCCCTGTGCCCGCGGGCCGAGGAGTTCGCCGGACCCCTGTGGAAGCTGGGGCAGCGGTGGTTCGCGCCGTTGGAGAACGGCACGGTGGCCGTGGTGCACGGCGTGGGCACCACCTCGCTCGGCATCCTCGACCCCGAGACCACGGATGTCGTGGATGTGGCGGGCCCCTGGACCGCATGGGCGCCGACGCTCGCCGTGCACGGCTCCCGCGTGGTGGGGTCGGGGGCCAGTCCGCGCAGCGCCGCGGAGGTCGTCGAGCTCGACATCCGCACGGGCCGCGCGCGCGTCATCGGCGCCCCGCACGACGACCCCGTGGACCCCGCGTACTACCCGGAACCGCAGATCCGCACCTTCAGCGGTCCGCTGGGACGGGACATCCACGCCCACATCTACCCACCGCACAACCCGGGTCACCGAGGCCCCGACAACACCCTGCCGCCCTACGTCGTATGGGCGCACGGCGGACCGACCGGGCATGCACCGCTCGTCCTCGACCTGGACATCGCCTATTTCACCTCGCGCGGCATCGGCGTCGCCGAGGTCAACTACGGCGGCTCGACCGGCTACGGCCGCGCCTACCGGGAGCGGCTGCGGGAGCAGTGGGGTGTGGTGGACGTCGAGGACTGTGCGGCGGTCGCCCGCGCGCTCGCCGAGGAGGGCACCGCCGACCCGGACCGGCTCGCCATCCGCGGCGGCAGCGCGGGCGGCTGGACGACGGCCGCGTCGCTCGCCGGCACCGATGTGTACGCGTGCGGCACCATCATCTATCCGGTGCTCGACCTGGAGGGCTGGGCGACCGGGGAGACCCATGACTTCGAGTCGCACTATCTCGAATCGCTGGTCGGGCCGATCGCCGAGGTCCGCAGCCGTTATGTGGAGCGTTCGCCCGCCGCGCAGGCCGAGCACATCACCGCTCCCTTCCTGCTGTTGCAGGGGCTCGACGACGTGATCTGTCCGCCGAGCCAGGCCGAGCGCTTCCTCACGCGGATGGCAGGCCGCAGGGTGCCCCACGCCTACATGGCCTTCGAAGGAGAGGGTCACGGCTTCCGTCGCGCCGACACCATGATCAGCGCGCTCGAGGCAGAACTGTCTTTGTACGCCCAGGTGTTCGGACTCAACCCGCCCGGCATCGCGACGTTGGAGCTGAGCAAATGAGGCGGGACGGGGAGACCATGGTGAACGGCTGGGACGATCCGGGACCGACCCGGGGCGTCGCGCCCCTCACCCGGCCGCGGCGGCTCGCGCCCGGCGCGCGCGTCGCCGTCGTCGCGCCCAGCGGGCCCGTCCCCGAGGAGCGGCTCGAGGCGGGCCTGGACATCCTGCGCGGCTGGGACCTGGACCCCGTCGTGGCACCCCATGTCCTGGCCACGCACTCGAAGTTGAGCTACCTGGCCGGGGACGACCGCGACCGGGCCGCGGATCTCCAGGCGGCCTGGTGCGACCCCTCCGTCGCCGCCGTGTTCTGCGCGCGGGGCGGCTACGGGGTGCAGCGCATGGTCGATCTGCTCGACTGGGACGCGATGCGCGCGGCCGGGCCGAAGGTGTTCGTGGGGTACAGCGACATCACGGCGCTGCACGAGGCGTTCGCGGCGCGGCTCGGTCTTGTCACGCTGCACGGGCCGATGACGGCGGCCGCGGACTTCCTCAAGAACGCCCGTGCGCAGGAGCACTTGAAGGCCACCCTGTTCGCACCGGAGACGGTGCAGACGATCGCGGGCGGCCGTGCGCTGGTACCGGGCCGCGCCCGCGGGGTCACCCTCGGCGGCTGCCTCTGCCTGCTCGCGGCCGATCTCGGCACTCCGCATGCCCGCCCGAGCGCGAGCGGCGGTCTGCTGTGCCTCGAGGACGTCGGCGAGGAGGACTACCGCCTCGACCGGATGCTCACCCAACTCCTGCGCAGCGGCTGGCTGGACGGGGTGGCCGGCGTACTGCTCGGCTCCTGGGAGGAGTGCGGACCGTACGACCAGGTGCGCGCCGTGTTCGCCGACCGGCTCGGAGGCCTTGGCGTACCGGTGGTCGAGGAGTTCGGCTTCGGCCACTGCGACGGAGCCCTGACGGTGCCGTTCGGGGTGCCGGCCGTGCTGGATGCGGGCGAGGGGGTGGGTGTGGGCGCGGATGCGGATGCGGATACGGATACGGATGCGAGCCCCGGGCCGGGTACGCGGATGGCGGAACTCCGGCTGGAGGTACCGGCGTTGAGGTGAGCTCTGGCCGGGCGAGCGGGGGC
>NZ_JAAKZW010000314.1 GCF_011044995.1 Streptomyces mesophilus
GAAGTTCGGATGCAGGGGGCCCGGGGCGAAGCCCCCGGTTTCGGGAAGGGGCGGGTAGGGGAAAGCAAAAGGCCGCCGAACCCAACGGGTCCGGCGGCCTACAGCCCAAGCCAAGCACTCAGCCCTTGTTGGCCGACCCAGCCTCATCCTTGACGTCTGCGTCCGCAGAGGCCCCGGCGTCCTTGGACAGCTCGACCTTGTCGGAGTCGGAGTCGGAGTCGGAGTCCGAGTCGGAGTCCGAGTCCGAGTCCGAGTCCGAACCGGCCGCGGCGTCCGCATCCGAGGACGCACCGTCCCGGTCCGGCTCCACCACTTCCTCGCGCCCCGGCCGCATCCGCGCCGACACCACCATGTAGACGACGGCGAGGACGAAGACGACGATCGACGTCCACACGTTGAACCGCAGCCCGAGCACATCGTTGAGCTGGACGTCGTCCACGCGCATGTACTCGATCCAGCCGCGGCCCACGCAGTACGCGGCGACGTACAGCGCGAACGCCCGGCCGTGACCGAGCTTGAAGCGACGGTCGGCCCAGATGACGAGCAGCGCGACCCCGATGCACCACAGGGACTCGTAGAGGAACGTCGGGTGGTACGTGCCCGGCACGCGCCCGCCGTCCGAGCGCGTGATCTCCAGCGCCCAGGGCAGGTCGGTCGAGCGCCCGTACAGCTCCTGGTTGAACCAGTTGCCCCAGCGGCCGATCGCCTGCGCGATGGCGATGGCGGGGGCGAGGGCGTCGGCCCAGGCCGGCAGCGGGATGCCACGGCGCCGGCAGCCGATCCAGGCGCCGAGTCCGCCGAGGGCGATGGCGCCCCAGATACCGAGGCCGCCCTCCCAGATCTTGAACGCGTCCACCCAGTTACGGCCCTCACCGAAGTAGAGGTCGTTGTCGGTGATCACGTGATAGAGGCGGCCGCCGACGAGGCCGAAGGGCACGGCCCACACGGCGATGTCCGCCACCGTGCCGGGTTTGCCGCCGCGGGCGACCCAGCGCTTGCCGCCGATCCATACGGCGACGAAGACACCGATGATGATGGCGAAGGCGTAGCCGCGCAGAGGAAGGCCGAAGAGGTCGAGTTCACCCTTCGACGGGCTGGGGATCGATGCAAGGATTTCCATGGCGGGGTCGACGCTACCCTGCCGACTCCCGTGCGCGGCAATCCACCCGGCCTAACGGCCTGATAACGGGTGCGGCCCCGTCCCGACGGGACAGGGCCGCGAAGACGGCTCCGTACTACTTCGCCACTACTTCGCCGCGTCCTCCACCTTCTTCTTCAGCTGCTCGGGCGTCAGCGGGTTCTTCTGGTCCGCGAAGATGTTCTTGCCGTCGAGCAGGACGGTCGGCGTGCCGGTGAACTTGCCGTCGCGGAAGGCGTCGTTGGACTTGTTCACCCAGCTCACGTGCTTGCCGTCCTCGACGCAGCTCTTGAAGTCGGCGGAGTCGAGACCGTCGACCTCCTTCGCCAGCTCGAGCAGCCGGGCGTCCTTGCCGAACGCGTCGTCCGTCTCCGGCGGCTGGTTCTTGTAGAGCACGTCGTGGTACGGCGTGAACTTCCCGGCGTCCTGGGCGCAGGCCGCGGCGTTCGCCGCGTTCACCGAGCCCGTGCCGCCCATGTTCCCGTCGATGATCGTCGCCAGGCGGTACTCGACCTTGAGCTGCCCCTTCTCGGTGAGCTCATGGATGGTCGGGCTGTACTGCGTCTCGAAGGAGGCGCAGGCCGGGCAGCGGAAGTCCTCCCAGATGGTGAGCGTGGACTTGGCGCTGTCCTTGCCCACCGGGATCGTCAGACTGTCCTTGCCGCTCGCGCCGGAAGGCGGCACCACAGGACCGGACGCGTCCTTCTTGTCACCGCCCGCATTGGCCGCGATCACTCCGGCGATCGCGGCCAGGCCAAGGACGCCGACCACGGCGGCGGTCACGATCAGCGCACGTCGGCGCTTGTCGCGGGCCTTCTGCTGTTCCCGCTCCTGTGCCAGCCGGTCGCGGGCGGCACGCTTTCCCTCACGGTTCTTCTCGCTCACATTCCGCAAACGAACCGGGGAGGCACGAGCGTGCCTCCCCGGTTCGATGTCCACCCGTATGGATGAGCAACTTCCGCGATCAGCTCGCCCGGGTGCGTACGCCTCGAGCCAGCTCACCCGCGAGTCGGCGTACGGCCTCTACACCCGCCGCCTCGTCCTCGGCGTCGAGCATCAGCTTGACGAAGGCCGAGCCGACGATCACGCCGTCCGCGAACTGGGCGACTTCCGCGGCCTGTTCGGCGTTGGAGACGCCGAGGCCGACGCAGACCGGCAGGTCGGTCGTGGCCTTCGTACGGCGCACCAGGTCCTCGGCCGCCTCGCCCACCGACTCGCGCGTCCCGGTCACGCCCATCAAGGAGGCCGCGTAGACGAAGCCGGAGCCCACCGTGGTGATCTCCTTGAGGCGCGCGTCCTTGCTGCTGGGCGCGACCACGAAGACCGTGGCGAGGTCGTGCTTGGCGGCGTGCTCCCTCCACAGCGCGGACTCCTGGACCGGCAGATCGGGCAGGATGCAGCCCGCGCCGCCGGCCTCGGCGAGCTCGGCGGTGAAACGCTCGACGCCGTAGCGGTCGACCGGATTCCAGTACGTCATGACGAGGACGGGCTTGCCGGTCGCCTCAAACGCCTCGCGGACCGTGCGCATCACGTCGGCGATCTTCAGGCCGCTCTTCAGCGCGATGTCGTCGGCGGTCTGGATGACCGGGCCGTCGAGCACCGGGTCGCTGTAGGGAAGGCCGACCTCGACGATGTCCGCGCCGCCGTCGAAGGCGGCCTTGACCGCGTCGATCCCGCCGTCGACGGACGGGAATCCGGCGGGCAGATAGGCGATGAGCGCCGACCGGCCTTCGGCCTTGGTCGCGGCGAGGGCCGCACTCAACAGCTCGATGTTCCCGCTCACTTGGCGTCCCCCGCCTGCTCGTCGTAGTAGCCGAAGTACCGCGCGGCCGTGTCCATGTCCTTGTCGCCGCGGCCGGACAGATTGACGACCATAAGGCCGTCCTCGCCCAGCTCCCGGCCGACCCGGAGCGCACCCGCCAGGGCGTGCGCGCTCTCGATGGCCGGGATGATGCCCTCGGTCTGCGAGAGCAGCCGCAGCGCCTGCATCGCCTCGTCGTCGGTGACCGGGATGTACTCGGCGCGCCCCGAGTCCTTCAGATACGCGTGTTCGGCGCCGATACCCGGGTAGTCGAGGCCGGCCGAGATCGAGTACGGCTCGATGATCTGGCCTTCCTCGTCCTGGATCACGTACGAGCGCGAGCCGTGGAGGATGCCGGGGTCGCCCGCGGTGAGCGTGGCCGCGTGCTCGCCGGAGTCGACGCCGTGGCCGCCGGCCTCGCAGCCGATGAGCCGTACGTCGGCGTCGTCGAGGAAGGCGTGGAAGAGGCCGATCGCGTTGGAGCCCCCGCCGACGCAGGCGATGGCCGCGTCGGGCAGGCGTCCCGCGCGCTCCAGGATTTGGCGGCGTGCCTCGACGCCGATGACGCGCTGGAAGTCGCGCACCATCGCCGGGAACGGGTGCGGACCCGCGGCCGTACCGAACAGGTAGTGGGTGTCCTCGACGTTGGCGACCCAGGCGCGGAAGGCCTCGTTCACCGCGTCCTTGAGCGTGCGCGACCCGGACTTCACGGCGATGACCTCGGCGCCGAGCATCCGCATGCGGGCGACGTTCAGGGCCTGGCGCTGGGTGTCGATCTCGCCCATGTAGATGGTGCATTCGAGGCCGAAGAGCGCACAGGCGGTGGCGGTGGCGACACCGTGCTGGCCCGCGCCGGTCTCGGCGATCACCTTGGGCTTGCCCATGCGCTTGGTGAGCAGGGCCTGGCCGAGCACATTGTTGATCTTGTGCGAGCCGGTGTGGTTGAGGTCCTCGCGCTTGAGGAAGACCCGGCCGCCGCCCGCGTGCGACGCGAAGCGCGGCACCTCGGTCAGGGCGCTCGGGCGGCCCGTGTAGTTGACGAGCAGTTCGCTGAGTTCGCGGGCGAACTCGGGGTCCTGCTTGGCCTTCTCGAACTCGACGGCCACCTCGTCCACGGCGGCGACGAGCGCCTCCGGGATGAACTTGCCGCCGAACTTGCCGAAGTAGCCCTCGGGAGTGGGGACTTGCCCCTCGGGCTCAGGGATGAAGAATGCGCCGATCTCGCGAGATCCGCTGTTTTCGCTGGGCATGACGAGATGCTCCTACGTCGGGGCGCGCTCGCCCCGGATGTCGGGTTTGCGATGGTCAGGGTAGACGGGATCGCCCGACCGCGCCGCCACCTCCTCAGAGAGGTACGGCCTTACGCGGTTACGGGCGGACAGTCCGCCCGCGCCATCGCATCCCGTTGATCTGACCCGGCTCGGCCCCGATCACGTAGCGCACCCGCCGCCCGTGCACCCGACGCGCAGGCGCCCGGCAGCCGCGCGGGCGGCAACCGGGTGCGAGACGTCGGGCAATGGGCATCGGAGGGGTCAGCCCCGTCCGTGGCGCAGGGCCGGGTGGGCGCCGGCGGCGACCAGGTCGACCACGGCGGACCGCGGGTCCTTGCCGGTGACCAGGGACTCGCCGACGAGCACGGCGTCGGCGCCGTCGTTGGCGTACGCGATCAGGTCGTGCGGACCGCGGACGCCGGACTCGGCGATCTTGACGATGTGGTCGGGGATCTCGGGGGCGACGCGCGAGAAGGTGTCGCGGTCGACCTTGAGGGTCTTCAGATCGCGGGCGTTCACGCCGATGATCTTCGCGCCGGCCTCCACCGCACGCTCGACCTCGTCCTCGTCGTGCACCTCGACGAGCGGCGTGAGTCCGATGGACTCGGCCCGCTCGATCAGCGAGACCAGCGCCTCCTGGTCCAGGGCGGCGACGATCAGGAGCACCATGTCGGCCCCGTACGCGCGGGCCTCCCACAGCTGGTACGCGGTGACGATGAAGTCCTTGCGCAGGACCGGGATGTCCACCTTGGCGCGGACGGCCTCCAGGTCCGCGAGCGAGCCGCCGAAGCGGCGCTCCTCGGTGAGCACGGAGATGACGGCGGCGCCGCCCGCCTCGTAGTCGGCGGCGAGCCCGGCCGGGTCGGCGATCGCGGCGAGCGCGCCCTTGGACGGGCTGGAGCGCTTGACCTCGCAGATCACCTTGACGCTGTCGCCGCGCAGGGCAGCGACCCCGTCCTTCGCCTGGGGGGCCTTCGCCGCACGCTCCTTGAGCTCGTCGAGGCTGACGCGCGCCTGCCGTTCGGCGAGGTCCTCGCGGACGCCTTCGATGATCTCGTCGAGCACACTCACGCGAGTGGTCCCCTTCCATTGCGGCGGACATGACGGCGGTCGCCCGTCCGGTCGGTCCGGGCGGATGCCCCCCGGTCGATGAAACGGTGTTCCGGGGGCCACTGCGATGGTATCCGCAGAAGGGCGAAGGCCCCGCATCCGGTTGACGGCGGTCCCACTACCTGGACGTTTGCGTCCCTGGCCGCGGGCGGTTCATGGGTGCAGGAAAGATCCGAACGGCAGATTCCGTACGACGGTGAAGACGGCGAGCAACCCGCCGAACGCCCATGCGTACGACGAGCGGATCGTGAACCCGGAGGGCCCGCCGCGCCAGGCGCGCCGCACCCACAGGACCCAGACGAACGCGGCGACGACGAAGCCGATCACGGCCATGACGTTCGCGCCGAGCGCGGCCGGCAGATCGCCGTGGACGAAGGCGTGCACGCAGCGAAGACCGCCGCAGCCCGGGCAGTACAGACCGGTCGCGGCGAGCAGTGGGCAGGTCGGGTAGTGGCCGGACTCGTTGGGGTCGACGGCACCGACATACGCGACGGCCGCGGCGGTGGCGCCGAGCGCGGCCACCGGTACGAGCAGCCGCCGCGCACGCGACGCTCCTGTACGGGGTGCGGCGGTCTGCGGGGCCCACTGCTGCGGTCCTGGCGGCTGCGCGGTGCGTTCTGCGGTCACCCCCGCATTCTGCCCCGCCCCGGGCCCGCGCGCCCGGTCAGCGAACGCGACGGTGGGGCGGACCGTTCCGAAGAAGGTCACGCCCCACCGCCGTACGAGAAAGTGCTCAGCCCTCGTTCACCAGGATCTGGCGCTTGGGCTTCTGCCCCATGCCCGCGGCGCGCATGGCACCACCGATCACACCGCCCGCGGCGATGACGATCATGCCGGCCCAGAAACCGATCGGGCTGTCCAGCACCATGAAGGCGCCGGCGACGCAGAAACCGACGAACGCGATGATCGAACCGACCCAGGCAGCCGGGGTGTGTCCGTGGTCATGGGCCATGACGTGCTCCTTGTTTCGTGCCCCTGGGGGTCCCCCTGCTCGAAGAGCATCGGGGGAGGTTGGTCCCGCGGAAGAATCTCGAACGCTTGGCTTCATTGTCGCGCATGGCGGGGCGCGAACTGCGCGCGGCCCCGCGGTTGGTGTCGCGCCGCCGGCTCGGAGTCCCGGTGCCGGTGGCGCCGGTGCGTCGCTAGCCGGTCGGGTCCTCGCCGCGGTCGAGGGCCTTCCACAGGTCCTCGGGGCGGTCCGGGTCGACCTTCTGCTGACGGGTACGAGGGCCGGAACCCCGCTCGTAGCGGCCGCCCATCGTGGGCCAGCGGGAGCCGAAGCGCAGCGCGAGCAGGCCCGCGAGCAGCAGCAGCGCACCGCCCGCGCAGGCGACGTACGGCCAGACGCTGTGCGAGACGGCGGCGATCTGCGCGGTGGCGTCGCCGGTGGTGCTCGCGGCCTTCTCGTCGAGCGCGGAGGTGTCGGAGGCGCCGAGCAGCGCGGCGGCCACGATGCCGGCGCCGCTCAGGGCGAGCAGCAGCGAGACCAGGGTGCGGCCGCTGCGGCGTACGGCGAACACGGCGACCAGGGCAGCGAGGCCCACTATCGCGAGCGCCGCGGGCACTCCGGTCACATCGCTGCCTGTGGCGGTCTGGTGCAGCGCGCCGCCGACGGTCCGCGCCTCGCCCTCGGCCCACGGCTGACGCGAGGCGAGCAGCGTGACGGTCGCGCCGAGCGCGCCGAGCAGCAGGGCGGCGGCCAGGCTGCGGCGGCCGCCGGAGGTCTTGGCCTCGGCGTCCGGGGAGGTACGTGCCTTCGGTACAGCAGTCACGTGTCCACTATCCCTCACCGGCCGCCGAACCGTTCAGCCGGTTGGCCGTGTGCACCGCGCGCAGCACCGCGGCCGCCTTGTTCCGGCACTCCGTGTCCTCGGCGACGGGGTCCGAATCGGCGACGACACCGGCTCCGGCCTGCACGTATGCGACACCGTCCCGGATCAGGGCCGTACGGATGGCGATCGCCGTGTCCGAGTCGCCCGCGAAGTCGAGATAGCCGACGCAGCCGCCGTACAGGCCGCGGCGCGAGGGTTCCAGTTCGTCGATGATCTGCATCGCGCGCGGCTTGGGCGCGCCCGAGAGGGTGCCCGCGGGGAAGCAGGCGGTCAGCACGTCGTACGCGGTACGTCCTTCGGCGACGCGGCCCGTGACCGTCGAGACGATGTGCATGACGTGCGAGTAGCGCTCGATGGACATGAAGTCGACGACCTCGACGGAGCCGGGCTCGCAGACCCGGCCCAGGTCATTGCGGCCGAGGTCGACCAGCATGAGGTGCTCGGCGCGCTCCTTGGCGTCGGCGAGCAGTTCATCGGCGAGCGCCTGGTCCTCCTGCGGGGTGGCGCCGCGCGGCCGCGTACCGGCGATGGGGTGGACCATCGCGCGGCCGTCCTCGACCTTGACCAGAGCCTCGGGGCTGGAGCCCACGATGTCGAAGGC
>NZ_JAAKZW010000315.1 GCF_011044995.1 Streptomyces mesophilus
CCCTGGAGCCATCCCCGGCCCGCCGCATCATCCGCGAAGCCGGGCGTTCGCGTTGCCCGAGAACTGACCATCCGGACGGGAAACCCTTCATGAGCCTGCACGGTCTGCTCGACGCCGTAGCCGAAGACACCGCCCTCGTCGAAGCCGTCGCGGCCGCGCGGGACGCGCACCGGATGCATGTCGACCTGGTCGGCCCGCCCGCCGCCCGCCCCTTCGCGATCGCCGCGCTCGCCCGCGAGAGCGGCCGTACCGTCCTCGCCGTGACCGCCACCGGACGCGAGGCCGAGGACCTGGCCGCGGCCCTCAGGTCCCTGCTGCCCGAGGCGGGCATCGCCGAGTACCCGTCCTGGGAGACGCTGCCGCACGAGCGCCTCAGCCCCCGCAGCGACACCGTCGGCCGCCGCCTCGCGGTCCTGCGCAGGCTCGCGCACCCCACGGCCGACGCCGACCCCGAGACCGGCCGGGTCTCCGTGATCGTCGCGCCGATCCGCTCCGTACTCCAGCCGCAGGTCAAGGGCCTCGGCGACCTGGAGCCCGTCAGCCTCAAGCAGAACCAGACCGCCGACCTGAACGAGATCGTCGAGGCGCTGGCCGCGGCCGCGTACGCACGGGTCGAACTGGTCGAGAAGCGCGGCGAGTTCGCCGTACGCGGCGGCATCCTCGATGTCTTCCCGCCGACCGAGGAGCACCCGCTCCGGATCGAGTTCTGGGGCGACGACGTCGAGGAGATCCGCTACTTCAAGGTCGCCGACCAGCGGTCCCTGGAGGTCGCCGAGCACGGACTGTGGGCCCCGCCCTGCCGTGAGCTGCTGCTCACCGCGGACGTACGCGCGAGAGCGGCCGAGCTCGCCGAGCAGCACCCGGAGCTCGGCGAACTCCTCGGCAAGATCGCCGAGGGCATCGCGGTCGAGGGCATGGAGTCCCTCGCGCCGGTGCTCGTCGACGACATGGAGCTCCTGATCGACGTCCTGCCCAAGGACTCCATGGCCGTCGTCTGCGACCCCGAGCGTGTACGCACCCGCGCCACCGACCTCGTGGCCACCAGCCAGGAGTTCCTGCAGGCCAGCTGGGCCGCGACGGCCGGCGGCGGCGAGGCCCCGATCGACGTGGGCGCGGCCTCCCTGTGGGGCATCGCGGACGTACGGGACCGGGCCCGCGAGCTCGACATGATGTGGTGGTCGGTCTCCCCGTTCGCGGCGGACGAGGACCTTGGCTCCGACACCCTCAAGCTCGGCATGCACGCCCCCGAGACCTACCGCGGCGACACCGCCCGCGCCCTCGCGGACGCCAAGCAGTGGAACGCCGACGGCTGGCGCACGGTCTTCGTCACCGAGGCCCACGGCCCCGCCACCCGCACCGCCGAGGTGCTGAGCAGCGAGGGCATCGCGGCCCGCCTCGACAAGGACCTTGCCACCAAGGCCGACCTCGCCCCGTCCGTCGTCCACGTCTCCTGCGGCTCCATCGACTACGGCTTCGTCGACCCGAACCTCAAGCTCGCCGTCCTCACCGAGACCGACCTGACCGGCCAGAAGGCGGCCGGCAAGGACGGCGCCCGGATGCCGGCCCGCCGCCGCAAGGCCATCGACCCGCTGACCCTGGAGCCGGGCGACTACATCGTCCACGAGCAGCACGGTGTCGGCCGCTACATCGAGATGGTCCAGCGCACGGTCCAGGGCGCCACCCGCGAATACCTCGTCGTCGAATACGCGCCCGCCAAGCGCGGCCAGCCCGGCGACCGGCTCTACATCCCCACCGACCAGCTGGAGCAGATCACCAAGTACGTGGGCGGCGAGGCCCCCACCCTGCACCGGCTCGGCGGCGCCGACTGGACGAAGACCAAGGCGCGCGCGAAGAAGGCGGTCAAGGAGATCGCCGCCGACCTGATCAGGCTGTACTCCGCGCGCATGGCGGCCCCCGGCTATGTCTTCGGCCCGGACACCCCCTGGCAGCGCGAGCTGGAGGACGCGTTCCCGTACACGGAGACGCCCGACCAGCTGACCACGATCGCCGAGGTCAAGGAGGACATGGAGAAGTCGGTCCCGATGGACCGCCTGATCTGCGGCGACGTCGGCTACGGCAAGACCGAGATCGCGGTGCGCGCGGCCTTCAAGGCCGTCCAGGACGGCAAGCAGGTCGCCGTCCTCGTGCCCACGACCCTGCTCGTGCAGCAGCACTTCGGCACGTTCTCCGAGCGCTACTCCCAATTCCCGGTCAAGGTGAAGGCGTTGAGCCGCTTCCAGACCGACACCGAGGCCAAGGCCACGCTCGAAGGCCTGCGGGACGGCTCGGTGGACGTCGTCATCGGCACGCACCGCCTGTTCTCCTCGGAGACCAAGTTCAAGGACCTGGGCCTGGTCATCGTCGACGAGGAGCAGCGCTTCGGCGTCGAGCACAAGGAGCAGCTCAAGAAGCTCCGCGCCAACGTCGACGTCCTGACGATGTCCGCGACGCCCATCCCCCGTACGCTCGAAATGGCGGTCACCGGCATCCGCGAGATGTCGACCATCACCACCCCGCCCGAGGAGCGCCACCCGGTGCTGACCTTCGTCGGGCCGTACGAGGAGAAGCAGATCGGCGCGGCCATCCGCCGTGAACTCCTGCGCGAGGGCCAGGTCTTCTACATCCACAACCGCGTCGAGTCCATCGACCGCGCGGCCGCCCGGCTGCGCGAGATCGTGCCGGAGGCCCGTATCGCCACCGCGCACGGCCAGATGTCGGAGACGGCCCTGGAACAGGTCGTCGTCGACTTCTGGGAGAAGAAGTTCGACGTACTCGTCTCGACCACGATCGTCGAGTCGGGCATCGACATCTCCAACGCGAATACGTTGATCGTCGAACGCGGCGACAACTTCGGTCTGAGTCAACTCCACCAGCTGCGCGGCCGCGTCGGCCGAGGCCGCGACCGCGGTTACGCCTACTTCCTTTACCCGCCGGAGAAGCCGCTGACCGAGACCGCGCACGAACGGCTCGCGACCATCGCCCAGCACACGGAGATGGGCGCGGGCATGTACGTGGCGATGAAGGACCTGGAGATCCGCGGCGCGGGCAACCTGCTCGGCGGCGAACAGTCCGGCCACATCGCGGGCGTCGGCTTCGACCTCTACGTACGCATGGTGGGCGAGGCCGTCGCGGACTACCGCCGGCAGCTGGAGAACGGCGAGATCGAGGAGGAGCAGCCGCTCGAGGTCAAGATCGAGCTGCCCGTCGACGCGCATGTCCCGCACGACTACGCGCCCGGTGAGCGGCTCAGGCTCCAGGCCTACCGCGCCATCGCCTCCGCCAACTCGGAAGAGGACATCAAGGCGGTACGGGAGGAACTCACCGACCGCTACGGCAAGTTGCCCGAGCCGGTCGAGAACCTCTTGCTGGTCGCCGGACTGCGGATGCTGGCCCGCGCGTGCGGCGTCGGCGAGATCGTGCTCCAGGGCACCAACATCCGCTTCGCACCCGTGGAGCTGCGCGAATCCCAGGAGCTGCGCCTCAAGCGCCTCTACCCGGGCACGCTCATCAAGCCGACCACGCACCAGATCCTCGTCCCGCGCCCGAAGACCGCCAAGGTCGGCGGAAAGCCGCTGCTCGGGCGGGAGTTGCTGGGCTGGACCGGGGAGTTCCTGACGACGATCCTGGGGTCGTAGCGGGGGCCTCGCGGATGTTCATACGTCCCGCGGATCCGACCGCGTACGCCGCGACCATCGGCTGGAAGCTGGACCCCGTTACGGTCTGACGTGTCCGGCCGTCGGAGCCGGCCACCACGCACCCCGGGGGAACCATGTCCGAAGAGATCGCGCTCAGCCGTGTACGTCAGCTCTGGCATCTGACCGAGCCCCTGCACGCCGTCCTCTACTACGCGCCCGAAGCCTTCGAGGAGGCGGCCGCGCTGGGCTTCAAGACCGATGAGCGGTGGCCGAGTTACTTCGCCTGGCGCGCGGCTCCGCTCGGGCCGGCGGGCAAGGAGCTGGTGACGGCGACGTTCTACAGCTTCGCGCCGGGGATGGTCGCGCGGTACGTGGAGGGGGCGTGGGAGACGGCGTCCGCCGAGGCCGTGCTCGCCGCGCGCGTACGGTCCGTCGACCGCGCGTACCGGTCCCTGTTCGGCGACCGCGTCGACAGCCCCGAGCTCGCCCGCGCCGCGGCCCTGGCCCGCCGGGCCGCCGAGGCCGCACCGCTCGCGGGCCGGCCGCTCGCCGCCGCCAACTCGGCGCTGCCCTGGCCGGACCAGCCGCACCTCGCGCTGTGGCAGGCGATCACGATCCTGCGCGAGCACCGCGGGGACGGGCACCTCGCGGCCCTGACCGTGGCCGGACTCGACGCCGTAGAAGCGCTGGTGTCGTTCGCGGGCATCGGGGCGGCGTCCGCAGAGCGCTTCGAGAGCCGCGGCTGGAGCGCGCGGGAATGGGCCGCGGCCCGTGAACGGCTCGTGGCGCGCGGCCTGTTGGACGCCGACGGCATGGCGACCGAGGCCGGGCGTGCGCTGCGCGCCGAGGTCGAGCGCCACACCGACGAAGCCGCCGCCGCACCATGGCGAGCGCTCGGCGCCGCGAAGGTGGACGAACTGGCCGAGCTGCTCGGCGAGTTCTGGGTCGCGGTGATCGGGTCCGGGCTGCTGCCGGGGGAGACGACCCTGGGAATCGGCAAGGTCTGAGCGCGTACGCCGACAGCGAGCGCGTACGAGAAAGCCGTCCGCGGTGGTGCTGGACCGCGGACGGCTCTGTTTCTCGCAGTGGTGCGGTGGGGCCCTGTGGATCAGCCCTGCTTGCCGTCGAGCTTGTCGATCTGCTCGGTGGCGGCGTTCTGCGCCTTGTCCACGTGCTCGGCGTACTTGCCGCCGGTCTTCTCGTCGACTTCGTCACCGACGTTCTTGACGACCTCGTTGGCCTTGTCCTCGGCCTGGCCGCCGAACTTTTCCTTCATTTCATTGATCTTGTCGCCGAGACCCATGCGTGGGCTCCCTTCGGGGGCGGGGGCGTAGGGAAGGTGGCACATATGCCACATTTCGCCCGTCACTTCCGACCATACGCCCGCCCTCGACGGAATGCCCACCGGTGACCGGGGAACCCCGGAGGTAAGGTCTGGCCGGTCGCAGGCACGTCGTAGGGGGGACAGGGGTGGAGCGCGTTCGTACGGTGCCGGAGTCAGGGCGCATGCGTACGGTGGTGGGGTCGGTGCTGCTCGCGGCGCTCGCCGTGGGCTGTACGCCCGCGCCCGAGGAGCCGGCCGCGGGACAGCCGGCCGCGGGCGGCAAGCCGGGATCCGCACTCTCCGCCGTCGACGAGCTGACCGTGAAGGGCCGCGCGCCCAAGACCGGCTACGACCGCTCCCGCTTCGGCAGCCCCTGGGCCGACACCGATTCCAACAGCTGCGGAACCCGGGACGACATCCTCGCCCGCGACCTGGAGCGGGTGCGCACCGAGGGCGACTGCAAGGTGGCCTCCGGGCTGCTCGCGCCCGATCCGTACACCGGCAAGGACATCACGTTCGAACGAGGGCGCAGCAAGGTCGACATCGATCACGTGGTGGCGCTCTCGGACGCGTGGCAGAAGGGTGCGCAGCAGTGGAAGCCGGGCAAGCGCATCGCCTTCGCCAATGATCCGCTCAATCTGCGCGCGGTCGAGGCGAGCGTGAACCGTTCCAAGAGGGACGGCGACACGGCGACCTGGCTGCCTCCCGCGAAGGCGGCCCGCTGCTCCTACGTGGCCACGCAGGTCGCCGTGAAGCGCAAGTACGGGCTCTGGGTGACCTCCGCGGAACGGGACGCGATGCGCCGCGTCCTCGGCGGCTGCCCGGAGCAGCGCCTGCCCGAGGGGGACGCCCCGACGATGGCGCCCCCGCGGTTCCGCGCGGACTGATCGCGGGCGGATCGTGGGCGGATCGTCGACTGATCAAGGCAGGCTGAGCTGCCGGGAAAACCCCTTGGCGGCCTTCAGGGTCCCGGCTACCTTGCCCGCATGAGCGACATCACGGTCACCACCCTCGCCGAACGCCCCCACCTTCAGGGCGCCATGGACGAGATGCCCGAGACCTGGAACGAGTTCGTGCGCCATGACCTCGTCGGCTGGACGCACTATCCGCGGATCGCGGACGAGCTGCCCGACTACACCCTCGTCGCGACCGACGGCAGCGGCGCCGTGGTGGCCAAGGCCATGAGCGTGCCGTTCGCGTTGAACGCACCCGGGCGCGGGGAGCTTCCGGCGGGTGGCTGGGCCAGGGTGCTGCAGTGGGCGTTCTCCGATCTGAAGTACGGACGCACGCCCGACACCGTGAGCGCCATCGAGATCAGCGTCGCCAACGGGCAGCAGGGCAGGGGACTTTCGTACACGATGCTCGGCGCGATGCGGGACAACGCACGGGCGCGCGGCTTCTCGGAGGTCGTCGCCCCAGTGCGGCCCAACGCCAAGCATCTGGAGCCGCTCACCCCGATCGAGGAGTACGCGCTGCGGGTGCGCGACGAGGACGGCCTGCCGACCGACCCCTGGCTGCGGGTGCACGTACGGGCCGGCGGTGTGATCGAGAAGGTCGCGCCCGTGTCGATGTGTGTGAACGGCACGCTCGCCCAGTGGCGCGAGTGGACCGGGCAGCCCTTCGACAAGGGCGGCGAGATCGAGATCCCCGGCGCGCTGGTACCCGTGCACTGCGCACCCGAGCGGGATTACGCCGTGTACGTGGAGCCCAACGTCTGGGTGCGGCACGCGCTTTAGGCGTACGGAACGCGCTCCAGGTATACGGAACGCGCTCCAGGTATACGGAACGCGCTCCAGGCATACGGCAAGGGCCGCCCTCCACGCGGAGGGCGGCCCTTGCCATGCGTACGGGTGACTACATCTTGTCCAGGTCGAGCACATCACCCGTCGGCGCCTTCGCGTCCACCGGCTTGTCGTAGTCGGTGAAGGTCAGGTCCTCGCCGTCCTTCGCCGCGTCCGAGGTGAGCTTGAGCAGGTACGGCTTGCCCTTCGTCGCCACGTAGATCGTGTAGGTCCCCGAGCCGTCGTTCTCGGTGAGCGTGATGGCCTCCTGGCCGTCGACCGTCGTCACCTTCCCCTTGCGGGCCGCCGAGTCCCCGCCCTTGAACTCTCCGAGCAGCTGGTCGAGATCGCAGAAGGCCTTCAGGTCCTCGGAGCCCTCGCCGGTCGCCGAGGTCTTCACCCAGCGGTCGCCCAGCATGTCGACGGCGGCGTCCACCTCCGCCTTCGCCTCGCCCTTGCTCTGGGCGCGCAGGAAGGCCTCGTCGTACTTCATGTAGACGGTCCTGCCGTCGTTGACGATCTCGGCCTTGCCCTGGCCGCCCACGGACATGGAGCCCGCGCAGACGCCCTTCGTGTCCATGGCCATGTCGAGGGTGATCGCGCCCAACTCGGCGTCCGGAACAGTGCCCTTGACGCGCAGGGACTTCGCGGAGCTGGTCGCCTCGACGGCCTGGTCGGCGATCTCGGGGCCGGACGCGTCAGCGAACGGCTCCTTGCTCTTGGTGTCGCTGCTGCCTGCGTTCTTGCCCTGGTCCGACGGGCCGGCGGACTTCTCGGACCCGCAGGCGGTGAGCGCGAGAGCGGCGCTCAGGGCGAGGGCGGCGGTGGTGAGGACGGTGCGGCGCATGGTGGTTCTCCCCCCGGAGAAAGTGGATGTGGGGTGGGTGAGCGGGTGAGCGGGTGAGCGGGTGATGAGTGTGGGGT
>NZ_JAAKZW010000316.1 GCF_011044995.1 Streptomyces mesophilus
GGCGAAGCCCCCAGTTTCGGGAAGGGGCGGGTAGGGGAAACGGGCCCGCCGCAGGCGCAACCGGCCCGCACCCGGCAACGAGACCGCACCCGGGACCAACCGAAAAACTCAGCCCACCAGCGCCAGGATCGCGAGAAGAATCGTGCCCGCGACCAGCGGCGCCAGGATCTCGTAGGCCCAGCGGACCTCGACAGGACCCTGCGCCCCCGCCTCCCGCCCGTGCCGCTCCGCGAGCTCGCGGAGGTCGTCGACCGCCTGGTCGGCCGAGGCGCGGGTGGAGCGGTCCGGTGTGTCGAGCGCCGAGGTGCGGCCGCTCGGGTCCGCCGCCGCGGCACGGGCCTGACGGCGGTTGGCCGACTTGCGGGCGCGCAGCGACACCGGGATGGCCCACAGCTGGTACTTCTCGGCACCGGACAGGACCTCGCACGAGTACGCGGCCTTGACGTCGTCCACCGACGCCCACGGAAGGACGATCGTGCGGAACGGATTGCGGATCTTGAGCCGCTGGTTGTTCGCGTACACCGCCGGCCGCACCGTGAAGGCCACCACCAGCGGCGCCAGCGCGATCAGCGCGGCCAGGGCCCGCCACGGCGCCATCCCGCTGCCGCGCAGCAGCGCGTCCCCGCCGAGCCATCCGCCCAGGCCGAGCAGCAGGACACCGCCGGCGATCCCGGCGCCGGAACGGAACACGCGGTCCGGCGTCGCGGTCTCGGCCGATGCGCGGTTCTCCGCCGGCTCGGGGCGGGGGGTCTCGGACTCGTCGGGGGAGCTCATGGTGTCGATTCTGCCCCAGCGTTCCTGAGCCCGTCCCAGGGGCGGCGGCCACCTCGGCGGTCACGTCCGTCACATCCGTATCGCCTGGGAATGTTCCACCGGCGCCAAGAGGAATCATCCACGGGCGCCAAAGGGTGCGAACGGAACGTAACGCCGGAGCGCAAGCTCTGCGGAGCCGAGGACTTCACAAGCCGCTACGCGCGTAGATATGCTCCCCTCGTGACCATGCCCCCAGTCCCCAAGTCAGACAAGCCGGCCAAGGCCGAGAAGGCCGCCAAGGTCGACAAGGCCGACAAGAAGGTGAAGTCCGTGAAGACGGAGAGTGCCGCGACCCCGGCCAAGTCCCCCTTCGCCGATGTGACCGCCTCCGACGCCACCCTGCGCCGCTTCCTCCACGGCCTGCCGGGCGTGGACACGGTCGGGCTCGAGGCGCGTGCCGCCGCGCTCGGCACGCGGTCGATCAAGACGACGGCCAAGGCGTACGCCATCGACCTGGCCATCTCGATGATCGACCTGACCACCCTCGAAGGCGCCGACACGGCGGGCAAGGTCCACGCGCTCGGTGCGAAGGCCGTGCATCCCGACCCGACGGACCGCGGTACGCCGACGACCGCCGCGGTCTGCGTGTATCCGGACATGGTGGCCACCGCCAAGGCCGCCGTCGCCGGGTCCGGTGTGAAGGTCGCCTCCGTCGCCACCGCCTTCCCGGCCGGCCGCGCCGCCCTCGGCGTGAAGCTCGCCGACACCAAGGACGCGGTCGCCGCGGGCGCCGACGAGATCGACATGGTGATCGACCGCGGTGCGTTCCTCTCGGGCGACTACATGAAGGTCTACGAGGAGATCCGCGCCGTGAAGGAGGCCGCGGGCCCCGCACGGCTCAAGGTGATCTTCGAGACCGGTGAGCTGTCGACGTACGACAACATCCGGCGGGCCTCCTGGATCGGCATGATCGCGGGGGCCGATTTCATCAAGACCTCGACCGGCAAGGTGGGCGTCAACGCCACCCCCGCCAACACCCTCCTGATGCTGGAGGCCGTCCGCGACTTCCGTGCGCAGACCGGGGTGCAGATCGGGGTGAAGCCCGCGGGCGGCATCCGCAGCACCAAGGACGCGATCAAGTTCCTCGTGCTCGTCAACGAGACCGCCGGACCCGACTGGCTGGACAACCACTGGTTCCGCTTCGGTGCCTCCAGCCTCCTCAACGACCTCCTGATGCAGCGTCAGAAGCTGGCCACCGGACGCTACTCCGGCCCCGACTACGTGACGGTGGACTGATCCCCCATGACTTCCCGTAAGCCCAACCCTTTCGAGTACGCACCCGCGCCCGAGTCGCGCGCGGTCGTCGACATCGCGCCGTCCTACGGCCTGTTCATCGACGGTGAGTTCACCGAGGCCGCCGACGGCAAGGTCTTCAAGACCGTCTCGCCGAGCACCGAAGAGGTCCTCTCCGAGGTCGCCCGGGCCGGTGAGGCGGATGTCGAGCGTGCCGTGAAGGCCGCGCGCAAGGCCTTCGACAAGTGGTCCGCGCTGCCTGGCGCGGAGCGCGGCAAGTACCTGTTCCGTATCGCGCGGATCATCCAGGAGCGCAGCCGCGAACTGGCCGTCCTGGAGACCCTCGACAACGGAAAGCCGATCAAGGAGACGCGCGACGCGGACCTGCCGCTGGTCGCCGCGCACTTCTTCTACTACGCGGGCTGGGCCGACAAGCTCGACCACGCGGGCTACGGCCCGAACCCGCAGCCGCTCGGTGTCGCGGGCCAGGTCATCCCCTGGAACTTCCCGCTGCTCATGCTCGCGTGGAAGATCGCCCCGGCGCTCGCGACCGGCAACACGGTCGTTCTGAAGCCCGCCGAGACGACTCCGCTGAGCGCGCTCTTCTTCGCGGACATCTGCCGCCAGGCCGGTCTCCCGAAGGGCGTCGTCAACATCCTTCCCGGATACGGCGATGCGGGCGCCGCACTGACCGCGCACCCCGACGTGAACAAGGTCGCCTTCACCGGCTCCACCGCCGTCGGCAAGCAGATCGCCCGGGCCCTCGCGGGCACCGACAAGAAGCTCACCCTCGAGCTCGGCGGCAAGGGCGCCAACATCGTCTTCGACGACGCCCCCATCGACCAGGCCGTCGAGGGCATCGTCGGCGGCATCTTCTTCAACCAGGGCCAGGTCTGCTGCGCGGGCTCGCGCCTGCTCGTCCAGGAGTCGATCCAGGACGAGCTGCTCGACAGCCTGAAGCGGCGTCTGAGCACCCTGCGTCTGGGCGACCCGCTCGACAAGAACACCGACATCGGTGCGATCAACTCGGCCGAGCAGCTCGCCCGGATCACCGCCCTCGTGGACACCGGTGAGGCGGAGGGCGCCGAGCGCTGGAGCGCGCCCTGCGAACTGCCGTCCACCGGCTACTGGTTCGCGCCCACGCTGTTCACCGGCGTCACCCAGGCGCACACCGTCGCCCGCGACGAGATCTTCGGTCCGGTGCTCTCGGTCCTCACGTTCCGTACGCCGGACGAGGCCGTCGCCAAGGCCAACAACACCCCGTACGGGCTCTCGGCCGGCATCTGGACCGAGAAGGGCTCGCGCATCCTCGCCGTCGCGAACAAGCTGCGCGCGGGTGTGATCTGGTCCAACACGTTCAACAAGTTCGACCCGACCTCGCCGTTCGGCGGCTACAAGGAGTCGGGCTTCGGCCGCGAAGGCGGCCGGCACGGTCTGGAGGCCTACCTCGATGTCTGATGCGACGCGACTCAGTGTCTTCAAGACCTACAAGCTGTACGTGGGCGGGAAGTTCCCTCGTTCCGAGAGCGGCCGGGTGTACGAAGTGAACGACGCAAAGGGCAACTGGCTGGCCAACGCCCCGCTCTCGTCCCGCAAGGACGCCCGTGACGCGGTGGTCGCCGCGCGCAAGGCGTTCGGCGGCTGGGCGGGCGCCACGGCGTATCTGCGCGGACAGATCCTGTACCGCGTCGCGGAGATGCTTGAAGGCCGCCGCGACCAGTTCGTACGGGAGGTCCAGGACGCCGAGGGTCTGTCGAAGGCCAAGGCGGGCGCGGTCGTGGACGCGGCGATCGACCGCTGGGTCTGGTACGCGGGCTGGACCGACAAGATCGCCCAGATCGTGGGCGGCGGTAACCCGGTCGCGGGCCCGTACTTCAACCTGTCCTCGCCCGAGCCGACCGGTGTCGTGACCATCGTCGCGCCGCAGGAGTCGAGTTTCCTCGGCCTGGTGTCGGTGCTCGCCCCGGTGATCGCCACGGGTAACACTGCCGTGGTCATCGCGTCCGAGGACCGTCCGCTGCCGGCCCTGAGCCTCGCCGAGGTGCTCGCCACCTCCGACGTCCCGGGCGGTGTGGTCAACATCCTCTCCGGCAGGACGGCGGAGATCGCGACCCCGCTCGCCGCGCACCAGGACGTCAACGCGATCGACCTCGCGGGCGCGGACGAGCAGCTGGCCAAGGAGCTGGAGGTCGCGGCCGCCGACAACCTCAAGCGCGTTCTTCGTCCACAGGCTGTGGATTGGGTGGCGGACCCGGGCACCTCGCGCCTGACGCCCTTCCTGGAGACCAAGACGGTCTGGCACCCGACGGGGTCGCTGGGCTCGGGCGGGTCCTCCTACTGATCGCCGTATACGTGTGGGCCCCCTGGTACGCGTACCAAGGGGCCCACACGTATGTCCGGGGGAGTCAGGGCGCGCTCGGCCACACAAGCAGCATGTAGCCGCTGCAGTACGCGGACCCGAGCACCGCCGCCGTCACGAACAGGGCGGCACGCGTCCACTTCAGGCCCGCCACGTACAGGGCGAGCGGCAGCAGCAGCGGGAAGCCCGGCAGCAGGAAGCGGGCCCGGGGGAAGTACACGCCGCCCGAGCCGAGCACGATCACGAGCAGCACGCCGCTGAAGACGAGCAGGGGCAGCGGCTGGCGCCGGCGCAGACAGAGGCCGAAGAGCGCCGCGCAGGCCGCCATCACCAGCGTGACCATGACGAGGTAGAGCTCGGGGTCCGAGTCGTAGAAGAGCAGCTGGCGCACGATGCGCAGCGTCTCCACGCCGCCGTCGAGCTCGTTGTGCCACAGCTTCTGGACCGCGAAGTACCCGTCCCAGCGGCCCAGCCGCAGGCCCACCCAGCCGACGTACAGCAGCCAGCCGAGCGGGGCGAGCAGCGCGCCCGCGAGCGCGCGCCCCCGGAACCCTCGCCGCAGCGAGAGCAAGGCCGTCAGGGAGACCGCGGCGGCCAGCGCGACCCCGGTCGGACGGGTCAGGCCCGACAGGGCGGCGAGCGATCCGGCCCACAGCCAGTCGCCGCGCAGGACCGCGTACAGCGACCAGGCGACGAAGGCCGTGAACAGCGACTCCGTGTACCCCATCCACTGCACGGCGGCGACGGGGAACGCACCCCAAAGCACCGTGAGCAGCACCCCGACCCGCCGCCCGTACAGCCTCTCGCCCACCGCGAACACACCCCAGGCCGCGACGAAGGAGAAGGCGACGGCGAGCACCAGCCCGACGGTGGCGCGGCTGCCCGGCGTGAACGCGGCGATCGCCTTGACCAGGACCGGGTAGAGCGGGAAGAACGCCAGGTTGTTGGTGTCGTACGTGGTGCCGAGCTCGCGCGCGTACCCCTGGTCGGCGATCCCCAGATACCAGTTGGCGTCCCAGTCGGAGGCGACGGTCTGCCACACCCCGACGCCCTCCGCGTGCGCCCAGGCCCACAGGACGGCGAGCCCGGTCAGGCGGACGGCCGCGTAGGCGGCGAGCGCGGGCGCCGCGTACCGCAGGGCGTTCACCGCGGCGCGCGTCGGACGCGGTACGTCGGGGTGGCGGCGGGAAGCCGGCAGGGAGCCCCCGGGCAAGGGAGCAGTCAGGGTGCTGCGGTTCGGTGCCTGGGTGGTCGCTGACACGGGCTGCGGCTCCTGGACTCGATGGTGCGCTTCCGGTCAGCCCTTCCTCGGCCGGGTGGCCGGCGGGGGGTCGGTTGGGTCAACTGCCGCCCAGGAATCACCCGTCAGACGTACGAAGGGTGGGCTGCCACTCGGCAGCCCACCCTTGCGTGACGTCAGTCGTCCCCGGCCCTCAGATCCCGGCCGCGACCGCCAGATCCCGCTTCAGGCCGGCGATCAGTTCCTTGGCCTTCGCGCGGGCCGCGGGCACACCGTCCACAGCGCCCTCGACCGGGACGACGACCTCGAGGTAGCACTTGAGCTTGGGCTCGGTGCCGCTCGGCCGCACGATCACCCGCGCACCGTCCAGCGTGTACCGCAGACCGTCCGTCGGCGGCAGCGTCTCCGTGCCCTCGTTCAGGTCCTCACGCCGTACGACATCGAGGCCGGCCAGCACCGTCGGCGGCTGCTCGCGCAGCTTGCGCATGGCGTCCGCGATCACCGACAGGTCCTCGACCCGTACGGACAGCTGGTCGGTCGCATACAGACCGTGCTCGACGGCGAGCTCGTCGAGCAGGTCGAGCAGGGTGCGGCCCTGCTCCTTGAGCTCGGAGGCGAGCTCCGCGACGACCAGCGCGGCCGTGATGCCGTCCTTGTCGCGTACGCCTTCGGGGTCGACGCAGTAGCCGAGCGCCTCCTCGTATCCGAAGCGCAGGCCTTCGACCCGGGCGATCCACTTGAACCCGGTGAGGGTCTCCTCGTAGCCGAGGCCGGCCTTCTCGGCGATCCGGCCGAGCAGCGACGAGGAGACGATCGACTCGGCGAAGACGCCGCTCACACCCCGCCGTACGAGATGCGCGGCGAGCAGCGAGCCCACCTCGTCGCCGTGCAGCATCCGCCACTTCGCGCCGTCGTGGACGGCGACGGCGCAGCGGTCGGCGTCGGGGTCGTTGGCGATGATCAGGTCCGGCCGCTCGCGCTCGGCCGCGGCGAACGCGAGGTCCATCGCGCCCGGCTCCTCCGGGTTGGGGAACGCGACGGTCGGGAAGTCCGGGTCGGGCTCGGCCTGTTCGGCCACGACGGCCGGGGCGGGGAAGCCGGCGCGCGCGAAGGCCGCGAGCAGGGTCTCCTTGCCGACGCCGTGCATGGGCGTGTAGACGGTCCGCGCGCCGCGCGGGGAGCCCGGCTTCAGGACGGCGTCCGTACGCGCCAGATACGCCCCCACGACCTCGTCGCCGAGGGTCTCCCAGCCGCTCTCGGGGCGGGGGACGTCGGCGAGCGCCGCGACAGCGGCGATCTCGGCGGCGATCTCCGCGTCGGCCGGCGGCACGATCTGCGAACCGTCGCCGAGGTACACCTTGTAGCCGTTGTCCCGCGGCGGGTTGTGGCTGGCCGTCACCTCGACGCCGGCGACCGCGCCCAGATGCCTTATGGCGAAGGCGAGCACGGGGGTCGGCAGCGGTTTCGGCAGTACGGCGGCCTTGAGGCCCGCGCCCGTCATCACGGCGGCCGTGTCGCGCGCGAAGTCGGCCGACTTGTGCCGGGCGTCGTACCCGATCACGACGAGCCCGCCGGTCTGCCCCTTGGCCTTGAGGTACGCGGCGAGGCCGGCGGCGGCGCGGATGACGACGCTCCGGTTCATCCGCATCGGCCCGGCGCCCAGCTCACCGCGCAGGCCCGCGGTGCCGAACTGCAGCGTCCCGGCGAACCGTTCGGCCAGCGCGTCGACGTCGTCGGCCTCGATGAGCTTGGCCAGCTCCTCACGGGTCTCCGGATCAGGATCCTCGGCGAGCCAGGCCTGTGCGCGAGCGATGAGTTCTTCCGACACGTGGATTGCCTTTCGGGTACTGCCGGGGGTCCGGGAACGGATTCCCCGAGGGGCCTTTGGGACTTGTTACGGGGACAGGGTGCGGTCTCGTCGCCGGGTGCGGGCCGGTTGCGCCTGCGGCGGGCTGATTTCCCCTACCCGCCCCTTCCCGAAACCGGGGCTTCGCCCCGGAC
>NZ_JAAKZW010000317.1 GCF_011044995.1 Streptomyces mesophilus
GTATACCCGCGGCCCCGCCCACACCCCCGACTCCCGCCAGGTGCTCGACCGCGACCTCGCCGCCGCCCGCCGCAAGCCCCGGCACGGCGAACCCTTCGCGACCCGCGCGCTGCGGGCCGTCCGCAGGACCGTCTCGTCGAGCGCCGCGCGTGAGGTGGCCGAGGCGTCGAGGCTCGGCGAACTGCTCCAGGCCCCGGTCACCACCGGCCGCCAGATCGCCGTCACCTCGATCCGCGGCGGCGCCGGCAAGTCCACGGTCTCCGCGCTGCTCGGCACCACGTACGCGCACTACCGCCACGACCCGGTCCTGCTCGTCGAGGCCGACCCCGCGCTCGGCACCCTGCCGCTGCGCGTCGGCGCCGAGGCGCTGCGCTGGACCACCGGTGACCTCGCCTCGATCGTCGTCCCGCAGATGTCCCTGCTCGACGTCACCGGTTACCTGGTCCAGCTCCCCGGCAACGCCTGGCTGCTGCCCGGCAGCCAGGGCCAGATCGGCGCGATGCTCGACCTCAAGGCGTACGAGAAGGTCATGGTCTCGCTGCGCCGCTACTTCGGGATCACGGTCGTCGACTGCGAGACGCTGCCCGCCGAGGTCGCCCGTACCGCGCTGTCCGCGGCCCAGGCCCGGATCCTGGTCGCGCCCGCGACGCTCGAAGGCGTCACGTCCACGTACTCCGTACTGCAGTGGATGCAGAGCCTGCCGCGGCACATGATCGAGGGCACCGTCGTGGTGCTCACCGAGATGGTGCCGCACAGCGGGCTCGACCTCGCGAAGGCCACCGAGAAGCTGAAGTCGACCGGGGTGGGCGTCCAACTCCTGCCGTACGACCGGCACTTGGCGTCCGGCGGCGCGATCCGCACCGAACTGCTCGCCCAGCCGACCCGGACCGCCGCGACCCGCCTCGCCGCCGAGGTGTTCCAGCTGTCGCAGAAGCGCCGCTGAGCCGTCGTACGAAGAGAAGCTGACGAGAAGCCGATGAGCAGCCGATGAGCACCCGACTGATCCACCGCCCGGCCCGCACCACCCGGCCGACGGCCGCGTCCGAGGCCCGTGTCATCGAGGCGCCGCCGAACCTGCCCGACGGCAAGGGCGGCAACATCGCGACCTCGCTGCTTCCGGTCGCGGGCGTCATGTCGTCGGTCGTGATGATGACGGTCCTGCGCAGCAACGGCGCGTTCGCGGCGATCGGCGCGCTGATCCTGATCGTCACCATCATCGGTTCGGTGGTGCTCGTCTTCTCCCAGAAGGGCAAGGCCCAGCGCACCCGCCGCACCCAGCGCGAGGCGTACCTCGAATACCTGGAGGAACTGCGCGAGGAGCTGTCGGGGGAGGAGAAGCAGCGCCGCGAACGCGCCGGCGTCCTCAACCCACCGCCCTCCGCGCTCTACGACATCGTGCGCGATCCGGCCCGGCTGTGGGAGCGCCGCCGCACGGACGGCGACTTCCTGCGGGTACGGGTCGGCACCGGCGAGATGCCCGTACGGGATCTGAAGATTCAGCAGCAGGGCTCCTCGGTGCTCACCCCGCCCGACAAGTTCATGCTCAACGAGGCGTCCGCCCTGATGGACCGCTTCCGCACCGGCACCGAGCTCCCGCTCACCGTCCCGCTCGACCGCGTCGGCAACATCAGCGTCGTCGGCCCCCGCGAGGACACCCTGCGCGTGGCCCGCGCCCTGCTCGTGCAGGCCGCCGCGACCCACGCCCCCGACGATGTGGCGATGGCGCTCGCGGTGCCGGGGGAGCGGCTCGGCGACTGGGAGTGGGCGAAGTGGCTGCCGCATCTGCTCGACAGCGAGCAGTTCGACGGACCGGTCGCGGCCCGCCGTATCGCACCGTCGCCGTCCCAGCTGGCCCGCCGGATCGGCCACGAACTGCGCCGCCGCGCCTCGTACGCGGCCGAGGTGCGCCGCGGACTCTCCGACAAGGACGCCCTGTCCATGAGCTCCCGGCTGCTCGTCGTCAGCGACGGCTACGGCGAGGACGCGGCCGAACTCCCGCGCCCCGACGACGCGGTGGGCCTGCGCGACATGGGCGTCTCCGTGCTGCATCTGCTTGCCGAGCGGGTCCAGGAGCCCGGCCAGGTCTCGGTCCGTATCACCGTCGACGGCGACCGCGTCGTCATCGAGGACCTGCGCGAGGCCGAGCCGATCAGCGCCCACGGCACCGTCGACGAGGTCACCGTGCCGGGCGCCGAAGGCATCGCACGGATGCTGGCGCCGCTCAGGCTCTCTGCCGAGTCCATGGCGGACGCCCCGCTCTCCGGTCCCGTCGACTTCGCCGAACTGCTCGGCATCGACGACGTGGCCCGCCTCGACCTCGAAAAGCTCTGGGCGCCGCGCGGCGAACGCTCCTTCCTGCGCGTCCCGATCGGCATCAGCGACTCCCACGAGCCGGTCCTGCTCGACCTCAAGGAGTCCTCCGAACTCGGCATGGGCCCGCACGGCCTGTGCGTCGGCGCGACCGGCTCCGGCAAGTCCGAGCTCCTTCGTACGCTCGTCCTCGCGCTCGTCGCCACGCATCCGCCCGAGGACCTCTCGCTCGTCCTCGTGGACTACAAGGGCGGCGCGACCTTCGCGCCGTTCGCGTCCCTGCCGCACGTCGCGGGCGTGATCACCAACCTGGAGAACCAGGCGGGCCTCGTCGAGCGCGTGCACGCCTCGCTCGCCGGTGAGGTCAAGCGCCGCCAGCAGGTACTGAAGGACGCGGGCAACGTCGCCGACATCGGCGACTACGCGGCCCTGCGCGCCACCAAGCGGCCCGACCTCGACCCGCTGCCGCACCTGTTCGTCGTCATCGACGAGTTCGGTGAACTCCTCACCGCCAAGCCCGACTTCATCGACCTCTTCCTCTCCATCGGCCGGATCGGCCGCTCCATCGGCGTCCATCTGCTGCTCTCGTCGCAGCGCATCGAGGGCGGCAAGCTCAAGGGTCTCGACACCTACCTCTCGTACCGCCTGGGTCTGCGCACCTTCTCGCCGGACGAGTCCCGTACGGTCCTCGACACCACCGACGCCTTCCACCTCCCGCCGCTGCCCGGCTTCGGCTACCTCAAGGTCGACATGTCGGTGTACGAACGGTTCAAGGCCTCGTACGTCTCCGGCGCCTACCGGGGTCCCGTGGCCCGCGACGAGGAGGACAGCGGCCCGCTCGCCCTCGAGTACGAGGCGTACAACACCCTCGCCGAGGCGGACTCCACCGGGCCCGCCGAGCCGCAGATGCGCCGCCGCGAGACCGGGCCGACCGAACTCGGCGTCCTCGTCTCGCAGTTGGAGAACGCGCCCACCGATCCCGTACGCCAGATCTGGCTGCCCCCGCTCCCGGAAGCCGTCGCCCTCGACAAGGTGGCGGGCCCCGTGGACGTCGGTGCGCGCGGTATGCAGCTGCGCGGCCGGCGCGGACCGCTCCAGATCCCGCTCGGCATCCTCGACGACCCCGCCAAGCAGTGGCAGGGCCAGTGGGTCCTGGACCTCACCGTCGCGGGCGGCCACGCGGCCGTCATCGGCGGACCGCAGTCCGGCAAGACCACGCTGCTCCGCTCGCTCGCCCTGTCCCTGGCGCTCACCCACACCCCGCAGGAAGTCGGCATCTACGGCCTCGACCTGGTGGGCGGCGGACTCCAGGCCCTGTCCGGTCTGCCGCACGTCGGCGGGATCGCGGGCCGCGCCGACCGTGAGCGGGCCGCCCGTACGGTCGACGAGGTGCGCACGATGCTGGAACAGCGCGAGGAGCTGTTCCGCGCGCACGGCATCGACTCCGTGGAGCAGCTGCGCGACCTGCGCGCGGCCGGCCGGATCCCCGAACTCGCCTCCACCGAGATCGTGTTGCTCATCGACGGCTTCGGCGCCCTGCGCGACGACTTCGAGAACCTCGACGACGCGGTGACCGATCTGTTGAAGCGCGGCGGCGGCTACGGCATCCACATCGTCGCCGGCATGCTCCGCTGGAACGACGTCCGTATCGCCACGCAGACCACCTTCGGCACCCGCGTCGAGCTGCGCCTCAACGACCCCACCGAGTCCAGCATCGACCGCAAGCTCGCCGAGACCCTCTCGCCGGACGAGCCCGGCCGCGTCCTCACCGACGCCAAACTCTTCGCGCAGGTCGCGCTGCCCCGTACGGACTCGCTGTCCGATACCGCTGAGCTCGGCGCCGTCCTCGAGCGCACCGCCCGCACCGTACGCGCCACTTGGACGGGTGAAGTCGCCCAGCCGGTACGGGTGTTGCCCCACGTACTCGACAAGGAACTGCTCCCGGGCCCGTCCGCCGAGCCCAGGCGCGTCCCGATCGCGCTCGACCAGTCCGCGCTCAAGCCGGTCCTGCTCGACCTCTTCCGGCACGACCAGCACTTGATCGTGATGGGCGACAGCGAGTGCGGCAAGACCAATCTCCTGCGCGTGATCGCCGAAGGCCTGATGGAGCGCTACACCGAGGACGAGCTGGTCTTCGCCGTGTACGACCCGCGGCGCGGGCTGCGCGGCGCGATCCCCGAGGAGTACCGGGGTGGTTACGCCTACAACGCCAAGCTCGCCACCGGGCTCTCGAACGGCATCGCCACCGAGCTGGAGAAGCGCCTGCCCGACGAGACCCAGGACACCGAGGACCTCGAGCCCGGCAGCTGGGGCTCGGGCCCGCGGATCGTCGTCCTCGTCGACGACTACGACGTGCTGACCACCGCGGGCCAGCAGCCGCTCTCGCCGTTCCTGCCGTACATCCCCTCGGCCGCCGACATAGGCCTGCACTTCGTCCTGACCCGCCGCGTCGCCGGTGCCTCGCGCGGCCTGTACGAGCCGATGGTGCAGGGGCTGCGCGAGTCGGGCTCGTCCGCGCTCGTCATGACCGGCGACCGCAGCGAGGGACAGCTGTTCCCCGGCGTATACGCGTCCCAACAGCCGTCCGGGCGCGGGGTGTTCGTGCGCAGGGGTGAGCCGTCGCGGCTGATCCAGACGGTCCACGCAGGCAGCGACAGGTAGAGAGACGAGTCATGACCAAGGACGTCATCGCCCTCACCGAGCAGATGCCCGACCCGCTGAGCGTCCTCGCGGGTCTGCTCGCCGGCGGCCCCGACCAGCTGGTGCGGGCCGCCGACGACGGCGCCGTGGTGCAGCTCTGCGACGAGCAGGGCAGGCCCCTGGTCTCCGTGGAGGCGCCGCTGCTCGTCCAGGTACCGGGCGAGGCGACCCGGCTGCTCGGGGTGCGCGAGCCCGCCGTGCCGTACTGGTGGACCGAGGCCCGCGCCACCACGGGGGTCGCCGAGGCCGAACAGCTCGCGGGCGCCTATGTCTCCCGTATCGCCTCCCTCGTCGGCGGGGCGGTCTGGCCGCCCGAGGCCGTGCGTCCGCTCGATGTCGTCAAGTCCGAGGGCGTGCAGGTGACTTCGGACGCCGCCGGGGGAGCGGTCGACGTCCTCACCGACAAGGCGGCCGTCGTCATCCAGGACCGGCCCGTCGTCCCCATGACGGCCTGGCTGTCCACCGCGGTGAGCGCGGCCGCGGCCGCCGGGATCGGCCTGCAGATCGTCACCCCGCCCGGCGCCCGCCTCACCCCGGCCGTCCGCGCCGCGCTCGACGGCTGGCCCTCGCGCTGGGTCGTCCGCGACGAGGCCTGCGGCTACTACGACGGGCTCTCCGGAGCGGTGCTCGCCTGGCAGGGCGGCCTGTTCCAGCCCGTGCCCGGCGAGGACGGCGCGACGCCCGTGCCCGAGGTCTTCAAGGACGTCACCGACACCGGTGAGCGCCAGCTCACGCTGCAGTTCCGCACCGTCCACCCCGCCGACGACCGCCTCGTGCTCGGCGGCGCGCTCGAAGCCGTCTGCCAGGCGCTGCGCGGCGGGCCGCCGGCCGGCTGGGGCACCGCCGAACCCGTCAACCTCCCCTGGTCGCTACGGCAGTTGACCGACCTCGCCCATGAGCGCGCGCCCGAGCCCACGCTCCTGTACGCGGTCGGCGACGCGTTCTTCGCCACGATGCGGGTCAGCCGCACCAAGGCGGGCGTCGAGGAGGACATCACGGTCATCGTGGGATACGGGGCCGACGAGCAGCCCCCGCTCGACCGGCTGCCCGCGATCGCGGAGACCCTGGCCACCCGGCACCACCTGCAGTCCCTGCTCGTCCAGATCCGCAAGGCCCGCCGCGACCTCGCCGTACCGCCGTACTTCGAGGCCCCCGCCGTACCCGCCGGCTTCGCGCTCGGCGCCGACGAGGTGCGCGCGCTGCCCGGCGACCGGGCCCGCCGCACCCCCCTCGCCACGGCCCCCGTCGAGCTCGGCCCGGCGACCCGGCCCGCGCTGTACTACCCGCTGCCGGGCGACCCCTCGGACCTCGCGGGCTGGACGGACTTCGAGAAGCTGATGCGGCACCTGAAAGGGGCGTGACGCCTCCACGGCATACGGGCCGTGACACCTCCACGGCATACGGGAAGGGCGCCCACGACGGATCGTGGGCGCCCTTCCCGTATGTACGCGGCTACTTACTTGGCCCCATGTACGCGGCTACTTACTTGGCCCCGGACTTGGTCCGCTCCCGCGCCAGCTCGGCCGCATCCCGCTTGAAGGCCCACTTCATGTCGGGCTCCATGGCGAAGCGGAACATGCGCTGCACCGGCGGCGTGCACAGCAGGGTGACGACCACGGCCGCGACCACGGTCACGAAGATCTCGCCGAGCGGCTTGTGCAGCCAGGCCGGCTCGTACCAGCCCCAGAAGCTCGAACCCTTGGTGAGGAACCCGTGCAGCAGGTAGCCGTAGAGGGTGCCCGCGCCGAGCACGGTGAACCACATGTGGCGCCGGGGCACCCAGGCCAGGAAGCAGGCCACCAGAACCATCGAGCAGGCGAAGAGCGCGAAGGTCATCACGATGCCCGCCCACCACGGGGCGCCGAGCTCCTGGGCGCTGTCGCGGTGGTAGAACCACGACGACGTCATCCGCGGAGCGGCCCAGTAGGCGAAGAGCAGCGCCAGGCCGAAGATCGGCACGGACAGGATGCGCACCTCGCGGCGGCGCACCAGCTGGAAGTGCTCGGGCTTGAGCGACAGACCGATCACGAAGAACGGCAGGAACTGCAGGACCCGCTGCAGATCCAGGTCGTCACCGATGTCGGGCGAGATCGAGGCGAGCGCGCCGATGGCGAGCGCGACCGGGATCGGCCAGCGGATCGCCTTCCACAGCGGGGTGGTCAGCCGCCAGACGAAGAGCGCGACGAGGAACCAGGTCAGGTACCAGGGGTCGAGCAGGCTGATCGGATGCGACGGGTCGTCGTCCGCCCAGCGCTTGAAGAGGCTGTAGGCGACCTCGAAGACCACGAACGGTACGAGCACACCGGTCACGAGCCGGCGCAGCCGGTCGGGACGCATGTCGAAGCTGCGCGAGAAGTAGCCGGAGATCATGATGAAGGCCGGCATGTGGAAGCTGTAGACGACCATGTACAGCGCCTCGGCCGTCCGGCTTCCGTCCGTCAGGGGCTCCCAGGAGTGCCCCATGGCGACCAGGACGATCGCGAGGTACTTCGCGTTGTCGAAGAACGCGTCGCGCTGTTTGCCGGACGGCGCAGGCCGGTCGCTCTCCTTGTTCTCGGTGCGCGGGTTGTTCT
>NZ_JAAKZW010000318.1 GCF_011044995.1 Streptomyces mesophilus
CCCCGACGGAGTTGACCCATGCACAGCACCACCCCTCGCCTCGACATCCCCGCCCTGCTGGCGGCGCTCACCCGGGAGGAGAAGGCCGCCCTGCTCGACGGCTCGGACTTCTGGCGCACCCCGTCCGTCGAACGGCTCGGCATCCCGTCCGTGATGCTGTCGGACGGACCGCACGGACTGCGCAAGCAGCCCGAGTCGGGTGACCATCTGGGTCTGCTCGACAGTGTCCCGGCGACCTGCTTTCCGCCCGCCGCCGGCCTCGCGTCGAGCTGGGACGTCGAACTCCTCGGCCGGGTCGGCGAGGCGCTCGGCCGCGAAGCCCGCGCGGAGCGGGTCTCGGTTCTGCTCGGCCCGGGCGTGAACATGAAGCGCTCGCCGCTGTGCGGCCGCAACTTCGAGTACTTCTCCGAGGATCCGCACCTGGCGGGCGAACTCGGTGCGGCATGGGTGCGGGGCTTGCAGAGCCAGGGCGTCGGAGCCTCTCTCAAGCACTTCGCCGCCAACAACCAGGAGACCGACCGGATGACGGTCTCCGCCGAGATCGACGAGCGCACGCTGCGCGAGATCTATCTGCCGGCCTTCGAAACCGTCGTCGCCAAGGCGCGGCCCTGGACCGTGATGTCCTCCTACAACAAGGTCAACGGGACCTACGTCGCCGAGAGCCGCGCGCTGCTCACCGCCATCCTGCGCGACGAGTGGGGGTTCGACGGTCTGGTCGTCTCCGACTGGGGCGGCATCGACAACCGTCCGGCGAGCCTCGCCGCGGGAACCGACCTGGAGATGCCGTCCTCCGCGGGCGCGGGCACCCGCGCGATCCTCGAGGCCCTGGACAGCGGCCTGCTCGCCGACACGGATCTGGACACGGCCGTCACCCGGCTGCTCACCCTCGTCGAGCGCGCTCTGCCCGCTCTCGAGGACACGTCCGCCGACACGTCCTTCGACGTCGACGCCCACCACGCCCTGGCACACGAGGCCGCGACCGCGAGCGCCGTCCTGCTCAAGAACGACGGTGCGCTGCTGCCGCTGGATCCGGACACCGGCGGCACCATCGCCGTCATCGGCGAGTTCGCCCGTACGCCCCGTATCCAGGGAGCGGGTTCCTCGCAGGTCAACCCGACCCGTGTCGACACCGCACTGGACGCCCTACGGGCCGCGCTCGACGGCCGGCGCGACCTGACCTTCGCCCCCGGCTATGTCATCAAGTCCGACGAGGCCGATCCCGAACTCGTCGCAGAAGCGGTGCGGACGGCCGCGGACGCGGAGGTCGCCGTGGTCTTCCTCGGCCTGCCCGCCTCGTACGAGTCCGAGGGCTTCGACCGCGACCACATGGATCTGCCCGCCCACCAGATCGCCCTGCTGCACGCGGTCGTCGACGCCAATCCCCGTACCGCCGTCGTGCTGTCCAACGGCTCCGTGGTCACGCTCGCGCCCTGGCAGGACCGGGTGCCGGCCGTCCTGGAGACCTGGCTGCTCGGCCAGGCCGGCGGCTCCGCCTGCGCGGATCTGCTGCTCGGCCGCGCGAACCCGTCCGGGAAGCTCGCGGAGACGCTGCCCCTGCGGTACGAGGACACCCCGGCCGTCGGCGCATTCCCCGGCGAGTTCGGCCGCGTCCGCTACGCCGAGGGGCTGCTCATCGGCTACCGCTGGTACGACACCCGCCGCATGCCGGTCGCCTACCCGTTCGGGCACGGCTTGTCCTACACCACGTTCGCCTACAGCGACCTGGTCGCCACCGTCCGGGCCGACGGCGACGATCCCTTGGTGGAGGTCGCCCTCACCGTCACCAACACCGGTGAGCTGAGGGGCAGCGAGACGGTCCAGCTCTACGTCACGGACCCCGAGGCGTCCGTCCACCGGCCCGAGCAGGAGCTGCGCGCGTTCACCCGCGTCCACCTCGAGCCGGGCCACAGCGAACGCGTCCACCTGCGCCTCACCCTCCGGGCCTTCGCCTTCTGGCACGAGAGCGCCGGGCGCTGGACGGTCGAGGGCGGCAGGTTCGGCCTGCGCGTCGGCGCTTCCTCGCGGGACATCCGCCTGCGGACCACGGTCGAACTCGGCGGCAACGGCTACGTGCCGCCGCTCGCCGCCGACTCCACGGCGGAGCAGTGGCTCGCCCACCCGGCGGCGGGACCCTGGCTGCGCGAAGCACTCGGGACGGAGGGGTTCTCGGCGATCATGTTCGACCCCCACAACGGGGCCATGATGCGCGCGATTCCGCTCAGCCGCCTGGTCCGCTTCCCCGGATTCCCCGTCGATGCGGAACAGGTCGCCGTGGCGGTGTCCGAGCACGCGACCGACTGACCAGCGCTGGATTCGGGCCGGCTCACGGCGACAGACGGGCGATCAGCGCAGCCACGACAGCGATGGCCAGCGCTGCGAAGATCACCACCCGCTCTTTACGGTGAAGAAAGCCGGGGCCACCGCTTTGCTGTTGGTGCCGGTAGACAGTGAGGCTCAGCAGGAGCAGAGCAGGGAGCGTCAGCCACCACAAGCCGCTGATCGCGCCCCATCCCACTCCCGCTGCCAACAGTGCGAGCCACAGGACCAACGGCCGGATTTGCGCTTCCATGCCCGCAATGTATCGACGTTCAGCATTTGCGCCACCAGACGCGCTGCGGTTGGTGCGTGACCAAAGAGGCCCACGAGTAACGGACATTCAAGCAGTAACCGCTGGAAGCCATCTCCATCACGCTCACAGCGCCGATCCCCAACGCGGCCGCTGTGAGCGGGCCGCCGAGTACGCCGAGAACGGCGCCACCGATAGCCGAACCCCCGCCGATCCGGCGCGTCTCGGCCTGGTTCAGGAGGAACGTCACGCCTCCCCAGTCCTTTTGGATGTCGATGTTCGGCGCCGCTGCCGCGGCCGTCGGGCGTGCGAGGCCGGCCGGTGCGGCGTGAGCCGCAGCAGAGGATCCGAGCACCGCGGAAACCCCCATGATCCCCGCACACATGACACTGGCCGCTCGCACTGCGTTGATCGCCATCAAGTTCCGCTCCCTCAACGTCTCCAGACAGGCACTCATCGTGTTTCGACTCGCGCCGAACCGCTCCTTCAGGGAGCCATCCGGATGAGCGGAACGCAGATGGGCGCTGTGGAGCACCTGCTCGATGCCCGCAGCGCTGCGGACCGGCCGGGCACCTTGCGAGCCATTCCCGTGCCTGCGGCGACCGAGGAGTGGCAAGCTCGGCCATCACGGGCGTCTCACCCACCTCAAGGACTCGTCAGTGATACCTCGTTCGGCTCGTCCCTCGTCGCGCAGACGGCGCGCTCCACGCGCGCGACGTGCGTCCCACATAGGGCGCTCGGCCCTGCTCGCCATAGCCTCCGTGACTGTGCTGGCAGCACTCGTCATGACCTTCGACTCCCGGCCGGCCGGCTCGTCAGGCGAGGCAGCAGGAGACACGCCGACGAACACGACGACCACCTCTGCTGCTGCACCCACGAGTTGGCACGCCCCCGAACCCTCGGCGACTGCGAGCAAGAAGACCCCGAACGCGTCCACGAGTCCGAAACCGAAGCGTTCTTCTTCTCCCGCTGCCCGCCCCACGGCCAAGCCGGTCGCCGGTGCGGTACTCGCCGGACGGATCAGACCCGGCACCATATACAGCGGAACCGCCACGTTCTACGACGCCGCGGACGGCAACGGCGCCTGCTCCTTCGGTCCCACCTCCGACGTGATGACCGCGGCCATGAACAGCACCGACTACGAGACCGCCAAGGCGTGCGGCGCCCACATCCGCGTACGGAACTCGCGCGGCGCCACCATCACCGTGCGCGTCACCAACGAGTGCCCGACGTGCGTCAAGGGCCAACTCGACCTCAGCGCCCAGGCCTTCGCCAAGCTCGCCGCCCCGTCGCAGGGACAGATCCCGATCACTTGGCACTTGCTGAGCCCTGCCACCGCCGAGCCTTTGTCGATCCGGTACAAGACCGGATCCAGCCGGTACTGGTGCGAGATCCAGGCGCTGGGCCACCGCAATCCGCTGACACGGCTCGAAGTGCGTACCGGCGGCGGCTGGCAAGCGCTGCCCCGTACGGCATACAACTACTTCACCTCCGAGAACGGCAGCGGCTGCGGCGGCGCGATCAGGCTCACCGACATCTACGGAGAACGGCTGGAGATCAGCGGGATCGACATCCGGCCCGAGGTCCAACAGCAGACCCGCGCACAGTTCACCGCCCACTGACGGCCGGTTCCGCCGTTGCCGATGTGACCTCGGTAGCGGAAGCGGATACTCCCCTGCGTCACGGAAACTCGGCCGGCATGACTCTGGCGACAAGGCTCCCCGACAGTCCGGCCGAGTGGGCGATCATCCTCGCGGCCCTGGCGTTCTACTTGCTCGTGCGCTGGTTCCTCTCCTGGCGGCAGGCCAGGGTCGAGGGACGGGAGCGGCCCGCGCAGGCGGCGCTCGACGAGGTGGGCGACGACGACTCGGAAGCAGGTCCGGTCATGCGGGCCATGGGCTATGACTCCTACCGGCAGGTCATCGGTATCGTCGTCTGCGCCGCGGTGATCGTCCTGCTTACCGCAATGACGCAGGGGACGCTGCGCGTCGTGCTGCTCGCGGTCGTCTGCCCGTTCCTCGTCGCCGGCATGGCCTACATCGACTTCCGCAAAGCCCGCGAGGTGCGTGCGAAGCGCCAGAGCAAGAAGAAGCCCTCCGGGCACAGTCACGCTTCGCGACAGCGATAGTCCCTCCCCGCTGAACCTCTGGTTCAGCGCTCCGTCACCAGGGCCGTTCGAGGTCGGCCCGACAACGGTTCAGCCGTGGTGCGCCACCAGCGGTGCGAGGCAAGTGCGGCCAGTGTGGCGCCGGTGGCGTTGAGCAGGACGTCGTCCGTCGAGGTCACCCGGTTCAGTTGCAGGACGTACTGGGCGGACTCGACCATGATCGAGCCGACCGCCGCGAGCACGAGGATCCGCGGGAGCGAGGCCAGCGTCGCGAAGCGCAGCGGGGCGAGGAACCCCAGCGCGGCGAACACCAGCAGGTTGCCGACGATCTGGACGGTGTCCATGGCGAGCAGGTCGCGCAGCGGGACCAGGCTCACGACTGCGCCGTCCTCGTCGCCCGGCAGCATGATCAACCAGACCGGCGGCAACGTCCCGTAGACGATGCCGACGTCGGCCAGCGACATGCGCCACGCCCGCGCCCGCGTGGCGCCCGTGGCAGTGCGACGACGTGCCAGCGCCCACACCGCCAACGCAGCCAACGGCAGTACGGCCACCGTGAGGGCCACCACCCCCGTGAACGTACCGACCCAGCCGTGCCACCCCTCGAGTCGCACCACGCCATCCCTGCTTTCGAACGCCGGTCGTCATCGGCAGTTCTACCGGCGGACGCATATCGTCGGCGTATGGATCGGAGATCGGAGATCGGCCCTGGGCATTCCGTCGTCCCGCGAGCCGCATCGCGTCGCCCCCCCCAATTGCCTCGCACACGAGCCGCGTTGCGATCTACTCTCGCGGCCATGACGTCACACGATGCGCCTGCAGCCTCCCGGATCGTTCCCGATGGTGCCGGGCTGGTGATCCGGCAAGAGTCTGCTGACGATCACCGAGATGTACGCGAGGTTCATACGCGCGCCTTCGAGGACAGCGAGCGGGTTCCCGGGCTCGTGGAGGCGCTTCGCGTCGCGGAGGCCCCCTTGGCGCCGATGTCCTACGTCGCTGTCGTCGATGAACGGGTCGTCGGTCATGTCCTGCTGAGCGCGACGCGGTTGGACGCTCCGCGCCGGATCGTGGACGTCCTGACGCTGTCACCGCTGGGTGTGGTCCCGGAGTTCCAGCGTCAGGGCATCGGTACGCGGCTCATCGCCCACGCCCTCGAGGCGGCCGACCGTCAGGGGGTGCCGCTGGTGTTCCTGGAGGGGTCGCCTCACTACTACAGCACGCGCGGTTTCGAGAGTGCCGGCGCCGCGGGCTTCCGTGCGCCGTCGCTGCGTATCCCTGAACCCGCGTTCCAGGTCGCCCGGTTGTCCGCACACGAGCCCTGGATGACGGGCACCTTCGTCTACTCGGAGACCTTTTGGGCCTTCGACTGCGTCGGCCTGCGTGACCCCGAGGCCTGACGGGCGGCGGCGGGAGCTCTGGCCGACGCCCCGGGCTCCTGTCCCCCGGTCACGTCGCCGACGGGTGGCCGACGGGAGTGCACCGGTCGCCGCCTGAAGTTACGGTGTCCGCATTCGGCGGATTACGGAGGCTGGTCGTGGCGGCAGAAGCGGTGGTTGCGGGCCTGAGCGGAATCCGGGAGGTTCTGGCCGGGCTCTACCGGGACCTACATCAGCATCCGGAGTTGTCGCTGCAGGAGACACGGTCGGCCGCCGTGCTGACACGCATGTTGCGGGACAACGGGTTCGACGAGGTCACCGAACAGGTCGGGACGACCGGAGTGGTCGGTGTGCTGCGCAACGGCGACGGCCCGGTGGTGATGCTGCGTGCCGACTTCGACGCCCTGCCGGTGGAGGAGAAGACAGGTCTGCCCTATGCGAGCACGGCTCGCGGTGTGGATCAGGACGGCCGCGACGTACCGGTGATGCATGCCTGCGGGCATGACATGCATGCCGCCTGCCTGGTCGGTGCCGCCATGCTCCTGGCGTCCGCCCGCCGGGAGTGGAGCGGGACGCTACTCGTGGTGTTCCAGCCGGCGGAGGAGCTGGGGTGCGGCGCGCGCGGCATGGTGGAGGACGGGCTCTTCGAGCGTTTCCCCAAGCCGGACATCGTGCTCGGCCAGCACGTGGCGCCGCTGCCCGCCGGGTTCATCGGTTACGGCACCGGCCCGGTGATGGCGGCGGCGGACTCGTTGAACGTCACCGTGCACGGTCGCGGCGGTCACGGTTCCCGCCCCGAAGCGGCGGTCGACCCGGTGCTGACGGCTGCGCACATCGTCACGCGCCTTCAGGGCATCGTCGCCCGGGAGGTCCCGCCGGCCGAGACCGCCGTGGTCACCGTCGGCCGGCTGCAGGCCGGCACCAAGGACAACATCATTCCCGACCAGGCCGAGCTGGGCCTGAACATCCGTACGTACACCCCGCAGGTCCGTGACCTGGTGCAGGCCGCCATCGAGCGGATCGTACGGGCGGAGTGCCAGGCCGGCGCCGCCGTGAAGGAACCCGACCTGACGTGGTTCGGCAGTCTCCCGAGCCTGGTGAGCGAGCCCGAGAGCACGGAGCGGACGGTGGCCGCGTTCACCGAGTACTTCGGGCAGGAGCGGGTGCACCGGATGCCGCCGGTCAACGCCAGCGAGGACGTCGGGGTGTTCGGTGAGGTGCTCGGCGTGCCGACCGTGTTCTGGTTCTGGGGCGGCCTCGAACAGGAAACTGCCGTCAAGGCGTTCCTGGAGGGGGACATCGACCGGCTGCCTGCCAACCACTCGCCCCACTTCGCTCCGCTGATCGAACCGACGCTCAGCACCGGTGTCGAAGCGCTGGTGGTGGCCTCGCTGCTCTGGCTGCAGCGGCCCTGAGCCGCGCGTACGGCCCACCCCCCCC
>NZ_JAAKZW010000319.1 GCF_011044995.1 Streptomyces mesophilus
GGTGGGGGTGTGCCGCGGTCCGGTGGGGCTGGGGTGCGCTCGGCTGCTGAGGTATCTGGGCGCCGTGCGGCTGCGGGGCGTGAGGCGGGACATGGGCTGCCGGGGCAGGGCCGGCGTGGGTCGGAGCGGCCGGCGCGGGGGCGCCTTGGGCCGGGGGTATCTGCGCGCCGGGTATCGGCTGCGGGGCCTGGGCGCTCTGCGGATACGCGGCGGGCGCACCGTGCACCGGCGCCGCACCCTGCGGCACGACCGTGCCCTGAGCCGGAGTGGCCACCGGGTGCTGCACGGGCGGCGCGGGCGCCCAGGGGCCGGGGCCTCCGTAGGGCGGCGTGCTGTAGGGGTCGGGGTCGTGCAGCGGACTCGGCCGGTCGGCCGGGGCGGGCGCCCCGGATCCGGCAGAGACGGCGGGAGCGGGCGACGCGGCAGGTTCAGCGGGCGCGGGCGGCACAGCAGGAGCGGGTGACGCGGCAGGTTCGGCGGCGGAAGGTGCCGCGGCTTCGTCCGGGACCATGGACGCACCCGTCCCGGTCACCCGGTCGGCACCACCGGAAACGGGCCCAACGGCCGTCTCCGCGGCATGACTTACCCCAGTGCCTCTGGCCACCGCATCCTCGGAACCCGAGACACCCGAGACACTTGAGCCATCCGAAGCAGGCGGGGCATCCGAAGCCGTTGGAGCACTCGGGGCTCCCGAAGCATCCGAGACACTCGGGACTTCCTGAGCACCCGAAGCACCCGAGGCACCCGGGGCTCCCTGAGTACCCAAGACACCCGGCCCTCCCTGCGCATCCAAAACACCCGAAGCGCCCGGAACCTCCGGAGCACTCAACGGATAGTCGCCGTCCGAGGCAGACCCCTCGCCACCGGGCACCGCGTCCCGCACCGCATCCTGGGCGGTATCCGCCGGCGCGGGCTCATCGGAACTCCGGGGCCGGCTCCACCACTTCGCCTTGGACCCGGTGGGCTTCCCCTCGTCCATGCCTCTCCCCACGCAGCGTTCGGCGTCTCGTCCCCGCACCCTCAGGCGCGGGCCACACACGAGGTCCCCGGCCGACGCGGTCCACGGGAAGGAACCGCCGTACACGACACGTCCCTCGCCCGGATCCGCCCCGCCAGGCGCAACCCCCAACAGGGATACCCACCTCTCGGCGGCGATCCCACCCGGGATTCAACCAGGTGCACCGGCGAGCGGTCAGCGGCAGGGTCAGCGGGCGGGCAGCGAAAGTCCGGCGACAGGGGACGGGCTGGGCGCGGCGGTCTCGTCCGGCACGGCGGTCTGCCCCGGCACAACGGAGCTCTCCCCGACAGGAGGCAGCGGTGAGTACGGAACGGTGGCGGCGACCGGACGTATCAGCGGAGGGAGCACCGAGGAGCGGTTGAGTATCGGGGAGGCGAGCGGCAGTTGCCGCTGTCCCGTCATGCCGGGCACACCCGGAGCGGACACCCCGGGGGAGGCGACCGGCGCGGCCAGCCTGCCCGGCGCCTGGGCCCCGACGCTCTGCGCACCGCCGCGCCGCCGACTCGAGTCGGCCGCGGTGGCCGCACCCTGGGTGCGCTGCGGTGAGGCATTGGCCCGGCCCCGCGCCTCGGCGGTGTCGGCGGGCACTCCGGTGGAGACCCCGCCGAGCGCGATCGCGGCCAGCGAGACCGCACCTGCGGCCGCGAAGGCGAAGCGCCGCCCGCGCGAGGCCGCCGCACGCTCGGCGCCGCTGCGGCCGACTTCGTGGATACGGAACCCGCCCGCGCGATCGCCGCCGGGCAGCATGCCGCCGCGGCCGCCGGACGGCGCGTACGAGAACGTGTCGGCGCGCAGCCCGAAGCCGCCGTCGCGCGCACCGAACACACCGTCGGAGAGCGGGCGGCCGAAGGGATCGCCCTGGTCCACGGAACCGCCCGGGCCTCCTGACTCGGACAGGCCTTGCAGCCGTGCGAGGAAACTCTCGGACGGCGGGGGCGGTGCGACCTCGGCGAAGAAGGTTTTCAGACGGCGCTGCGCATCGGCTTCTGCCTTGCACTTGGCGCAGGTCGCGAGATGGGCGAGGACCCGCTCGCGGGTGTCATGGCCCAGTTCGCCGTCCACCAGGGCGGCGAGCCGGTCTCCCAGATGCTGCTCGGCAAGATGCCGCTCGGCAGGGTTGAGCCGTGATCCACTCACGCGGTCGCGCCCCCTCCCCCCAGAGCCGGCACACCGACGACCGCGAGAGAACGGCGCTCGGCGCGGGCTTCGGGAGACCGGTGCTGCAGGGCCTTGCGGAGCTGCGAGCGGCCGCGGTGGATCCGGCTGCGCACGGTGCCGAGCTTCACGCCGAGTGTCGCGGCGATCTCCTCGTACGAGAGTCCTTCGATGTCGCACAGGACGACCGCGGCGCGGAATTCGGGCGCGAGGGTGTCGAGGGCCTGCTGGACGTCCGCGTCGAAATGCGTGTCGTTGAAGACCTGCTGCGGGTTGGGCTCACGGCTGGGCAGCCGCTCGGCCGCGTCGTCGCCGAGCGCGTCGAAACGGATGCGCTGCCGTCGGCGGACCATGTCCAGGAACAGATTGGTGGTGATGCGGTGCAGCCAGCCCTCGAAGGTGCCGGGCGTATAGGTGGACAGCGAGCGGAAGACGCGGACGAAGACTTCCTGGGTGAGGTCCTCGGCGTCGTGCTGGTTGCCCGTCAGGCGATAGGCGAGGCGGTAGACGCGTCCGCTGTGCGTGCTGACGATCTCCTCCCAGCTGGGCGGAGTCCACGCCTGGGATTCCGCATCGGCGGCAAAGGTCGCGGTCTGTGCGGAAACGGCGGAGTGGTCAGCAGTGTCGGTCACGGATTTCGGCTCGCCCGCCGACCTGAGGAAGCGGCGCTTGATTCGCGCCATCGTTCCGAGGTCACCGGTCGTAGCCGCACCTCCCCTGTCGGCTCTGGTGGTGTCCAGTGGAGCCCCTACCATAGCCACCTCGCCTGTTAGCTCAGGATAAGAGTCTTTACGAGAATTTGAAGATCGTGGAGAAGATCGCGGACGGGTTCGCCCCGGCCGTTCGTACGCTTCGTCCCCCAGGTCCATTTCATTCCCCCCGTCCTGTGGCGCCAGAACTTCCCGAGGGGCCCCCTCGCCCCCGCACCTGCCCGTACACCGCTTTCAACGCCCAGCCCCATCAGCAGGTTCCCGGCCCAGCGGATACAGTCACGGCCAGATACATACGGGGAGACAGGAGAGGGTCATTACCGGCAACCGGCAGCCGACTTCGGCTTTTGCCGACGCTTTCGTCGCGGAGGACGAGGCGCTGCTCTGGGCGCGCGAGCGCGCGCGCGAGGCGGGGCTGCGTGCGGTGTCTCCCGCGACCGGCGCCGCGCTGCGGATGCTGGCCGCCACGGTCGGCGCCAAATCGGTGGCCGAAATCGGTACCGGCACCGGTGTGTCCGGAATCCATCTCCTGGGCGGCATGCGCCTCGACGGGGTCCTGACCACGGTCGACCCCGAGCCCGAGCGCCAGCAGTTCGCGCGCACCGCGGTGCGCGCGGCCGGCTTCGCGAGCAACCGGGCGCGGTTCATCCCGGGGCGCGCGCTCGACGTACTGCCGCGGCTCGCGGACAGCGGATACGACCTGGTCTTCTGCGACGGCGACCGCACCGAGTCCCTGGACTACCTCGCTGAATCGTTGCGCCTGCTGCGGCCCGGCGGCCTCGTCGTGTTCGAGGGCGTCTTCGCCGACGGGCGCACGGTCGACTCGGGACCCCAGCCGGTCGAGGTCCTGCGGCTGCGGGAGCTGCTGCGGACCGTACGGGAGAGCCCGGAGCTGGTGCCGTCGGTGCTGCCGGTGGGCGACGGACTGCTGTGCGCGGTGAAGCGCGCGGTGGCGGCGGGCTGACCTGCGTCGGGCCCGGTGTACGGGGCCGACTGCCCGGTCCCGTAACCCCCACTCAAAAAACACCGCCCCGGCACTTGTTAGTGTGCCGGGGCGGTGAAAATGGTGGACGTTACGTCAGCCGACGACCTTCTTCAGGGCGTCGCCGAGCGCATCGGCCTCATCGGGAGTCAGCTCGACGACAAGTCGCCCTCCGCCTTCGAGCGGAACGCGCATGACGATGCCCCGCCCCTCCTTGGTCACCTCGAGCGGGCCGTCGCCCGTTCGCGGCTTCATGGCCGCCATGCTCGTTCCCCTTCCTGAAACCAGCTCACGCAGCCGACAACCCAGGTGTCACCGGCATCGAACACATTGCTTCCAAGCCATTATCCCGCATCAACAGACCCGATGACCAACATCAGTCGGCATCGCTTGCGCAACGCGCTTGAGCAAAACCACTCAATTCGGCGATGTGACTGCGATACTGCTCCGCTTCCCGGCCCTCGGCAGACATGAATTCTTTGACGCACGTCACATGCCGGGACCCATACCCCGGGTGATCCGTCTGGGCCATGCTGTCCCCTGACGCATGCGCCGTGACGGTACGTGCGCGTTTACCTGTTCATACGTAACGAGGGGACGGACCTCCATGGCCGACACCGTGCTCTACGAGGTGGGCGACGGGCTCGCCACGATCACGCTGAACCGTCCCGAGGCGATGAACGCGATGAACACGGAGGCGAAGGTCGCCCTGCGCGATGCCGTGCAGGCAGCGGCCGCGGACCCCTCCGTACGGGCCGTGCTTCTCACCGCGACCGGGCGTGCCTTCTGTGTGGGGCAGGACCTCAAGGAGCACATCGGGTCGCTCACGGCGGACCGCGAGTCGGGCAGCGGGCAGACGATGTCGACGGTGCGTGAGCACTACAACCCGATCGTGCGGGCGCTCACCGAGATGCCGAAGCCGGTCGTGGCGGGGGTGAACGGGGTCGCGGCGGGGGCCGGATTCGGCTTCGCGCTCGCGGCGGACTACCGGATCGTGGCGGAGACCGCGTCCTTCAACACCTCGTTCGCGGGCGTCGCCCTGACCGCCGACTCGGGGGTCTCCTGGACGCTGCCGAAACTGATCGGGCCCGGGCGCGCCGCGGATCTGCTGCTCTTCCCTCGTACGGTGAAGGCGCAGGAGGCGTACGAGCTGGGGATCGCGAACCGGCTGGTGCCGGCGGAGTCGCTGGCGGCGGAGGCGGAGGCGGTCGCGCGGACCCTGGCCTCCGGGCCGACCGTCGCTTACTCGGCGCTCAAGGAGTCGCTGGCTTTCGGGGCCTCGCACTCGCTGGCCGAGACGCTGGAGAAGGAGGACGAGCTCCAGACGCGGGCGGGTGCGTCGGAGGATCACGCGATCGCGGTGCGGGCGTTCATCGCCAAGGAGAAGCCCGAGTATCTGGGGCGGTAGGGGTGCCGGGCGGGCCGGGGGTTAGCCTCCGGCCGGGCGGACGGGAGTCAGCCCCGGCCGCGTGCCACGCACTCCGTCAGATGGTCGTCCACCAGCCCGCATGCCTGCATGAGTGCGTACGCCGTCGTCGGTCCCACGAAGCGCAGGCCCCGTTTCTTCAGCGCCTTGGACAGGGCCGTCGATTCGTCCGTGATCGCGGGTACGTCCGCCAGGGTGCGCGGGGCCTTGTGTGCGGCCGGGTCGGGGGCGAAGGACCAGATGAACTCGTCCAGTTCGCCCGGGGACCAGGCCGCGAGGGCCCGTGCGTTGGCCAGGGTGGCCTCGATCTTGGCGCGGTTGCGGATGATGCCCGCGTCCGCGAGGAGCCGCTGCGCGTCCGCGTCCGTGAAGGCCGCGACCGCCTCGATCCGGAAGTCGGCGAAGGCCTTACGGAAGTTCTCGCGGCGGCGCAGGATCGTGATCCAGGACAGGCCCGACTGGAAGGCCTCCAGGCTCAGGCGTTCGTAGAGCGCGTCGTCGCCGTGGACCGGGCGGCCCCACTCCTCGTCGTGGTACGCGACGTAGTCCTCGGTCGACAGGGCCCAGGGGCAGCGCAGCGCGCCGTCCTGGCCGGCCAGCGCGCCGCTCAATGCCTCGGTCCTTCCGGGGAGTCGGGGCCGCCGGCCGGCGGGCTCCACGGGTCGAACTCGTCGTCCTCGTCCGCCCGGGCGGCTCCCGCTTCCTCAGGACGCGTCCACCCGGCTTCCGCGGGCTCCGGGGGCTCCGGCTCCGCGGGCGCCTCGGCCACCACGGCCGTGGCCCCGGTCGCATAGCTCTGCGGCGCCTTGTCGAAGAGCCCCGGGCCTGTCGGGGGCGCGGCCTGGACGCCGGCGAGCGAGCGTTCCAGCTGGGCGATGCGTGCGTCCCGCTCCGCGAGTTCGGCGCCGAGGCGGGACAGGGCGTCGTCCACGTCGGCCATGCGGTAGCCGCGTACGGCCGTCGGCAGGCGCAGGGCCTCGACGTCGGCGCGGCCGAGGGGGCGGTCCGCGGGGAGCGGGTCGATCAGGTACTGGGGCGGCGCCTCGGGCAGCACGCCGTCCTCGGAGCCGCCGAGCACGGCGAGCGTGACCGCGGCGACCACCACGACCAGCGCGATGAGCAGGAACCAGAACACGGCGACTCCCCGACTGCAGAAACTGTCCGGCTCCGATCGTGCCATGCGCGACTGACAGTTAAGGTCGCAGGCGACCGATGCGCGACGGAGGAGATGACGATGGCAAGGCCGCTGAGGCTCGGACGGCGCGAGTTCGGCCCGTACGAGCCGGTGATCATGGCGATCGTCAACCGGACTCCCGACTCCTTCTACGACCAGGGCGCCACGTTCCACGACGAGCCCGCGCTCGCCCGTGTCGAGCAGGCCATCGCCGAGGGTGCTCAGATCGTGGACATCGGCGGGGTCAAGGCCGGGCCCGGCGAAGAGGTCACGGCCGAGGAGGAGGCGCGGCGCACGGTCGGGTTCGTGGCCGAGGTGCGGCGCCGTTTCCCCGACGTGACCATCAGCGTGGACACCTGGCGGCACGAGGTCGGCGAGGCGGTCTGCGAGGCGGGTGCCGATCTGCTCAACGATGCGTGGGGCGGGGTCGATCCGAAGCTCGCGGAGGTCGCGGCACGTTACGGGGTCGGGCTCGTGTGCACGCATGCGGGTGGCGCGGAGCCGCGGACGCGGCCGCACCGGATCGCGTACGAGGACGTGATGGCCGACATTCTCAAGGTGACCGTCGGGCTTGCGGAGCGGGCGCTGGAGTTGGGGGTGCCGCGGGAGTCGATTCTGATCGATCCCGGGCACGACTTCGGCAAGAACACGCGGCACAGTCTGGAGGCCACGCGCAGGCTCGGGGAGATGGTGGGGAGCGGGTGGCCCGTGCTCGTGTCGCTGTCCAACAAGGACTTCGTGGGCGAGACGTTGGACAGGCCTGTGAAGGAGCGGGTTGTCGGGACGTTGGCGACGACTGCGGTGTCGGCGTGGTTGGGGGCGCAGGTGTATCGGGTGCATGAGGTGGGTGAGACGCGGCAGGTGCTCGACATGGTGGCGGCGATTGCTGGGCATCGTGCTCCGGCGGTGGCTCGGCGGGGGTTGGCCTGAGCTTGTCGTAGCTCGCGTCCCGTTTCCTGGGGGCTCTGCCCCCGGACCCCCGCTGGGGGCTTCGCCCCCCGGCCCCCGTTTTTGGG
>NZ_JAAKZW010000031.1 GCF_011044995.1 Streptomyces mesophilus
CCCCCGAGCCCCGGCCGCCCGCCGCACCCGACGACCAGGACTACCAGCACCAGCCCGGCAACCGGGTCCGCTACAAGACGTACCAGCGCGGCACCGACGCCACATCCGTCGGCCAACTGGCGCTCCACGTCCCGGGGTTCCTCATGAGCCTCATCGTGGTGGTGATGGTCTCCGCGATCCTGAACGCGCTCATCGGCCTCCCGTACTGGCTCCCGACCCTGGCCTGGCTCACCTCCGGCGCGCTGGTCTTCCACCGCCCCAGCGAGGACCGCTTCGCCCGCTGTCTCCTCAAGCTCAAGCGCCCTCTCCCCCAGGAACGCGCGCGCCTGGAACCGGTATGGCGCGAGGTGACGGTCCCGGGCAGGTGTCGACGGCCGCCGCTACGAACTGTGGACCGAGGAGAGCCAGGACCTCAACGCATACGCCGCGGCAGGCCATACCGTCGGCGTCTCCCGGTTCGCCCTGGAGAACCTGCCGAGCGCCCAGCTCGCCGCCGTACTGGCCCATGAACTCGGCCACCACACCGGCGGCCACGCCTGGTCCCTCACTGCTCGGCTACTGGTACTCGCCGGCCCTCAGCCGGCCACGGTGCTGCACACCATGCACGGCATGGACCAGCAGGCCCGCCACCAGGCCGCGCTCGCCGCCGGCAAACCAGTCGCCGAGCCCGGCGGACACCAAGCCCGGCGGACGCCGAGCCACAACGCCGAAGGGCGCCTACCCCGCCGAAGCGGGGTAGGCGCCCTTCAGTTCAGACGTACGCCTTACTGGTTGTACGGACCGTAGTCGTAGTCCTCCAGCGGAACGGCCTGGCCGGAGCCCGTGCCGAACGGCGAGTAGTCGATGTCGTCGTAGCCGACGGCCGAGTACATCGCGGCCTTGGCCTCTTCGGTCGGCTCGACCCGGATGTTGCGGTAGCGGGACAGACCCGTACCGGCCGGGATGAGCTTACCGATGATGACGTTCTCCTTGAGGCCGATGAGGCTGTCGGACTTGGCGTTGATCGCCGCATCCGTCAGGACTCGGGTCGTCTCCTGGAAGGAGGCGGCCGACAGCCAGGATTCCGTCGCCAGCGAGGCCTTGGTGATACCCATCAGCTGCGGACGGCCGGAGGCGGGGTGACCGCCCTCGGTGACCACACGACGGTTCTCGGTCTCGAACTTCGAGCGCTCGACGAGCTCGCCCGGCAGCAGCTCCGCGTCGCCGGACTCGATGATCGTCACGCGGCGCAGCATCTGCCGGATGATGATCTCGATGTGCTTGTCGTGGATCGACACACCCTGGCTGTTGTAGACCTTCTGGACTTCGCCGACCAGGTGGACCTGGACCGCGCGCTGACCGAGGATCCGCAGCACGTCGTGCGGGTTGGTGGCACCGACGGTGAGCTTCTGGCCCACCTCGACCGCGTCGCCCTCGCCCACGAGCAGACGGGCACGCTTGGAGATCGGGAATGCCGTCTCCTCGCTGCCGTCGTCCGGGGTGACCACGAGCTTCTTGGTCTTCTCGGTCTCCTCGATACGGACGCGACCCTTCGCCTCCGAGATCGGGGCGACACCCTTGGGCGTACGAGCCTCGAAGAGCTCGACGACACGGGGCAGACCCTGGGTGATGTCGTCACCGGCCACACCACCGGTGTGGAAGGTACGCATCGTCAGCTGGGTACCGGGCTCACCGATGGACTGGGCGGCGATGATGCCGACCGCCTCACCGATGTCGACCAGCTTGCCGGTGGCGAGCGAACGGCCGTAGCAGAAGGCACAGGTGCCGACCGCCGACTCACAGGTCAGGACCGAGCGGGTCTTGACCTCCTCGACGCCATTGGCGACCAGGGCGTCGATGAGCACGTCACCCAGGTCGACGTTGGCCGGCGCGATCACCTTGCCGTCGATGACGACGTCCTCGGCGAGCATGCGGGCGTAGACCGAGGTCTCCACGTCCTCCGTCTTGCGGAGCACGCCGTCCTCGCCCTTGACGGCGATCTTCAGCTTGAGGCCGCGGTCGGTGCCACAGTCCTCCTCGCGGATGATCACGTCCTGCGAGACGTCCACCAGACGACGGGTCAGGTAACCCGAGTCGGCGGTACGCAGGGCGGTGTCCGCCAGACCCTTACGGGCACCGTGAGTGGAGATGAAGTACTCCAGCACGGACAGGCCCTCACGGAACGACGCCTTAATCGGACGAGGAATGGTCTCGTTCTTGGCGTTGGACACCAGACCACGCATACCGGCGATCTGACGCATCTGCATCATGTTTCCTCGGGCACCCGAGTCAACCATCATGAAGATGGGGTTCGTCTTGGGGAAGTTCTCATTCATCGCCTCGGCAACCTCGTTGGTCGCCTTGGTCCAGATGGTGATGAGCTCCTGCGTGCGCTCCTGCTTGGTGATCAGGCCGCGCTCGTACTGCTTCTGGACCTTCTCGTCCTGCGCCTCGTAACCCGCGACGATGGCCTTCTTGGCCTCGGGGACGACGATGTCGGAGATGGCCACGGTGACACCGGAGCGGGTGCCCCAGTAGAAACCGGCCGACTTCAGGTTGTCGAGCGTCGCCGCCACGATGACCTTGGGGTAGCGCTCCGCGAGGTCGTTGACGATCTCGCCGAGCTGCTTCTTGCCCACCGAGTAGTCGACGAACGGGTAGTCCTCGGGCAGCAGCTCGTTGAAGAGCGCGCGGCCCAGGGTCGTCCGCAGCCGGAAGGTGTCACCGGCCTGGTACTCCGGCTCGCCTTCCTCGGCGACCGGCGGCACCCAGCCACGCGGCGGGATGGTGCCCACCGGGAAGCGGATGTCGATGGACGACTGCAGCGCGAGCTCGCCGGCGTCGAACGCCATGATCGCCTCGGCGACGGAGCCGAACGCACGGCCCTCGCCCTTGGTGTCACGGAGATCGCCGTCGGTGGTGAGGAAGAACAGACCCAGGACCATGTCCTGCGTCGGCATCGTCACCGGACGGCCGTCGGCGGGCTTGAGGATGTTGTTCGAGGAGAGCATCAGGATGCGCGCCTCGGCCTGCGCCTCCGCGGAGAGCGGCAGGTGCACGGCCATCTGGTCACCGTCGAAGTCCGCGTTGAACGCGGTGCAGACGAGCGGGTGGATCTGGATGGCCTTGCCCTCGACCAGCTGCGGCTCGAAGGCCTGGATGCCGAGGCGGTGCAGGGTGGGAGCACGGTTCAGGAGAACCGGGTGCTCGGCGATGACCTCTTCGAGGACGTCGTACACGACCGTGCGGCCGCGCTCCACCATGCGCTTGGCGCTCTTGATGTTCTGCGCGTGGTTCAGGTCGACCAGGCGCTTCATCACGAACGGCTTGAAGAGCTCAAGTGCCATGGCCTTGGGCAGACCGCACTGGTGCAGCTTCAGCTGCGGACCGACGACGATCACGGAACGCGCGGAGTAGTCCACACGCTTACCGAGAAGGTTCTGACGGAATCGACCCTGCTTACCCTTGAGCATGTCGCTCAGGGACTTCAGCGGGCGGTTACCGGGACCGGTGACCGGGCGACCACGACGACCGTTGTCGAAGAGGGCGTCAACAGCCTCCTGAAGCATGCGCTTCTCGTTGTTGACGATGATCTCCGGAGCGCCCAGGTCGAGCAGACGCTTCAGACGGTTGTTGCGGTTGATCACACGGCGGTACAGGTCGTTCAGGTCGGAGGTCGCGAAGCGGCCACCGTCCAGCTGCACCATCGGACGCAGGTCCGGCGGGATGACCGGGACGCAGTCCAGGACCATGCCCTTGGGGCTGTTGTTCGTGGTGAGGAACGCGGAGACGACCTTGAGGCGCTTGAGCGCACGGGTCTTCTTCTGGCCCTTGCCGGTACGGATGATCTCGCGGAGGCGCTCGGCCTCCTCGTCGAGGTCGAAGGTCTCGAGACGCTTCTGCAGCGCCGCGGCACCCATCGAACCGTCGAAGTACGTGCCGAAGCGGTCACGCAGCTCGCGGTAGAGCAGCTCGTCGCCCTCGAGGTCCTGGACCTTGAGGTTCTTGAAGCGGTTCCACACCTCGTCGAGACGGTCGATCTCGCGCTGCGCACGGTCACGCAGCTGCTTCATCTCGCGCTCGGCACCCTCGCGCACCTTGCGGCGCACGTCGGCCTTGGCACCCTCGGCCTCGAGCTCGGCCAGGTCGGTCTCGAGCTTCTTGGCACGCGCCTCGAGGTCCGAGTCACGACGCTGCTCGATCTGCTGACGCTCGACGGAGACGTGCGCCTCCAGGGACGGCAGGTCGCGGGTACGACGCTCCTCGTCCACGAACGTGATCATGTACGCGGCGAAGTAGATGACCTTCTCGAGGTCCTTCGGCGCGAGGTCGAGCAGGTAGCCAAGGCGCGAAGGAACGCCCTTGAAGTACCAGATGTGAGTGACGGGAGCGGCAAGCTCGATGTGGCCCATCCGCTCACGACGCACCTTGGCGCGAGTGACCTCGACGCCACAGCGCTCACAGATGATGCCCTTGAAGCGGACACGCTTGTACTTGCCGCAGTAGCACTCCCAGTCCCGGGTGGGACCGAAGATCTTCTCGCAGAAGAGCCCGTCCTTTTCCGGCTTGAGCGTGCGGTAGTTGATGGTCTCGGGCTTCTTGACCTCGCCGTGGCTCCACTGACGGATGTCGTCAGCGGTGGCCAGGCCGATCCGGAGCTCGTCGAAGAAGTTGACGTCGAGCACTATGCGTCAATCCCTCTCAGGGTTGTGTCTCAATCAATGGTCTGTACGGGGTCCGGGGTTCCGCCACCCGGCCGGCAGCCGGGTGGCGGGTGGCCCGTCAGACCTCTTCGACGCTGCTCGGCTCGCGCCGGGACAGGTCGATACCGAGCTCTTCCGCAGCGCGGAAGACGTCCTCGTCGGTGTCGCGCATCTCGATGGACATGCCGTCCGAGGACAGCACCTCCACGTTGAGGCAGAGCGACTGCATTTCCTTGATGAGCACCTTGAAGGACTCGGGAATGCCCGGCTCGGGGATGTTCTCGCCCTTGACGATGGCCTCGTAGACCTTCACGCGGCCGGTGACGTCGTCGGACTTGATCGTGAGCAGCTCCTGGAGGGCGTACGCGGCGCCATAAGCCTCAAGCGCCCACACCTCCATCTCACCGAAGCGCTGGCCACCGAACTGCGCCTTACCACCCAGCGGCTGCTGAGTGATCATCGAGTACGGTCCGGTCGAACGCGCGTGGAGCTTGTCGTCGACCAGGTGGTGCAGCTTCAGGATGTACATGTAGCCGACCGAGACCGGGTCCGGGAAAGGCTCTCCCGAACGACCGTCGAACAGCTGGGCCTTGCCGGACGGCTGCACCATGCGCACACCGTCACGGTTCGGGATGGTGTGCTCGAAGAGACCGGAGATCTCGTCCTCGCGGGCGCCGTCGAACACCGGGGTGGCGACGTTGGAGCCGGCGGTGACCTCGTCGGCGCCGATGGCCTTGAGGCGCTCCATCCACTCCTCGGAACCCTCGACCTTCCAGCCGCGGCTGGCGAGCCAGCCGAGGTGGATCTCGAGGACCTGGCCCGGGTTCATTCGGGACGGGACACCGAGCGGGTTGAGGATGATGTCGACCGGGGTGCCGTCCTCGAGGAACGGCATGTCCTCGACGGGCAGGATCTTGGAGATGACGCCCTTGTTGCCGTGACGGCCGGCGAGCTTGTCACCATCGGTGATCTTGCGCTTCTGCGCCACGTAGACACGAACCAGCTGGTTCACGCCCGGCGGCAGCTCGTCGCCCTCTTCACGGTCGAAGACGCGGACGCCGATGACCTTGCCGATCTCACCGTGCGGCACCTTCAGCGAGGTGTCACGGACCTCACGGGCCTTCTCACCGAAGATCGCGCGCAGCAGGCGCTCTTCCGGCGTCAGCTCGGTCTCACCCTTGGGCGTGACCTTGCCGACGAGGATGTCGCCGGCGACGACCTCGGCACCGATCCGGATGATGCCGCGCTCGTCGAGGTCCGAGAGGACCTCCTCGGAGACGTTCGGGATGTCCCGGGTGATCTCCTCCGGGCCGAGCTTGGTGTCACGGGCGTCGACCTCGTGCTCCTCGATGTGAATCGAGGAGAGGACGTCGTCCTGCACGAGGCGCTGCGACAGGATGATCGCGTCCTCGTAGTTGTGACCCTCCCACGGCATGAACGCCACGAGCAGGTTCTTGCCGAGGGCCATCTCGCCCTCTTCGGTCGAGGGACCGTCGGCGAGAACCTGGCCTTCGATGACGCGAGCGCCCTCGTCGACGACGACCTTCTGGTTGAAGGACGTGCCCTGGTTCGAGCGGGAGAACTTGGCGATGCGGTACGTGGTGTACGTGCCGTCGTCGTTGGCCACCGTCACGTAGTCGGCGGAGACCTCCTGGACGACACCGTCCTTCTCGGCCTTGATGACGTCACCGGCGTCGACCGCACAGCGGTACTCCATGCCGGTGCCGACCAGCGGCGCCTCCGCCTTAATCAGCGGGACGGCCTGGCGCATCATGTTGGAGCCCATGAGCGCGCGGTTGGCGTCGTCGTGCTCGAGGAACGGGATCATCGCGGTCGCGACCGACACCATCTGGCGCGGCGAGACGTCCATGTAGTCGACGTCGTCGCCCGGGATGTAGTCGATCTCGCCGCCACGACGGCGGACCAGAACGCGGGACTCCTCGAAGTGGAAGTCGTCCGTCAGCGGCGCATTGGCCTGCGCGATGACGAATCGGTCCTCCTCGTCGGCCGTGAGGTAGTCGACGTCGTCGGTGACGATGCCGTCGACAACCTTGCGGTACGGCGTCTCGATGAAACCGAACGGGTTGATGCGGCCGTACGAAGCGAGCGAGCCGATCAGGCCGATGTTCGGGCCTTCGGGCGTCTCGATCGGGCACATGCGGCCGTAGTGCGAGGGGTGCACGTCACGGACCTCGAAGCCGGCCCGCTCACGGGACAGACCACCGGGGCCGAGGGCGTTCAGACGACGCTTGTGCGTCAGCCCCGACAGCGGGTTCGTCTGGTCCATGAACTGGGACAGCTGCGACGTACCGAAGAATTCCTTGATCGACGCCACCACGGGGCGGATGTTGATCAGGGTCTGCGGCGTGATCGCCTCGACGTCCTGGGTCGTCATGCGCTCACGCACGACGCGCTCCATACGAGCCAGACCCGTACGGACCTGGTTCTGGATGAGCTCGCCGACGTTACGGATACGACGGTTGCCGAAGTGGTCGATGTCGTCGGTCTCGACGACGATCTCGCGGCCCGAGGCACCGACGGTCTCGGTCTCACCGGCGTGCAGCTTCACCAGGTACTTGATGGTGGCGATGACGTCGTCGGTGGTGAGTACGCCGGCGTCCAGCGGCTCTTCGGCGCCGAGCTTCTTGTTCACCTTGTAGCGGCCGACCTTCGCGAGGTCGTAGCGCTTCGGGTTGAAGTAGAGGTTCTCGAGCAGCGTCTGCGCAGCCTCACGCGTGGGCGGCTCGCCCGGACGCAGCTTGCGGTAGATGTCGAGCAGCGCGTCGTCCTGGCCCTGGGTGTGGTCCTTCTCCAGGGTGGCGCGCATCGACTCGTACTCGCCGAACTCCTCGAGGATCTGCTCGGTCGTCCAACCGAGAGCCTTGAGCAGGACGGTGACGGACTGCTTGCGCTTGCGGTCGATGCGGACACCGACCATGTCGCGCTTGTCGATCTCCATCTCCAGCCAGGCACCCCGGGACGGGATGATCTTGGCGGAGAAGATGTCCTTGTCGGACGTCTTGTCGATGGAGGAGTCGAAGTAGACACCCGGCGAGCGGACCAGCTGCGAGACGACGACACGCTCGGTGCCGTTGATGCAGAAGGTGCCCTTGCTCGTCATGAGCGGGAAGTCGCCCATGAAGACCGTCTGGGACTTGATCTCGCCGGTCTCGTTGTTGGTGAACTCGGCGGTGACGAAGAGCGGGGCCGCGTACGTGAAGTCGCGCTCCTTGCACTCGTCGATCGAGTTCTTCGGAGGCTCGAAGCGGTGGTCGCGGAAGGTCAGCGACATCGACCCGGAGAAGTCCTCGATCGGAGAGATCTCCTCGAAGATCTCCTCCAGACCGGACTTGGTGGGGACGTCCTGACCTGATTCCAGAGCGGCCTCGACCCGACTCTGCCAAGCGGTGTTGCCGAGCAGCCAGTCAAAGCTCTCGGTCTGCAGCGCGAGCAGGTTGGGAACCTCGAGGGGCTCCTTGATCTTTGCAAAGGAGATGCGCAGCGGGGCGGTGCTGGCGCCGTTGTTCGTAATCGCGGTCGAGGCAGTGCGCGAGGCGGCCAAGAGGGGGTCCTTCCGAGGGCTCGGACTCACTACGCGCGTACCGGTCCCAGGCTGAACGCGTCGACAGAAAACCCCAGGTCAGGGAAGGTCGGCCGACGAAGCTCAAGCATGGGCATGCCCCTGGTGACGGGCAGGAGGCAGCTAACAGGCAGCGCAAAGGGTCAGTGTAGCCACTAGGCCCACTGATGTCCAGTGCGGGTTTTCGACCGACCCACGAACACCTCGAATGCTGCTGTTGTGGCGCCCCCGGCAGACCCCTCGCCGGTGGACGCATATCCACACTGCCCAGTTCGTCTTCGATCCATGCCTCGGATCCGGATCGATGTGACGACGCGTCCTGAGAATTGCGCGCTGCGTGCGGTTCGTCAAGGCCCCCTGTCCCGTGGAGATCGTCACCGGGAGCCTTGGGGGGCCTGGGAGAGCACAACGAAGATCACCATACTCGGCCGCACCGCCAGCGCAAGGCAACCGTCACAGGAACGCCGAAGGGCGACCACCCATATGGGTGATCGCCCTTCAGTGTCTGCGCGTTACAGCCCTGGGGCCGTACTACGCGAAAGAGTCAGACGACTCGTGAAGTCACTTGACCTCGACGGAGGCGCCGGCAGCCTTGAGGGACTCGGCAGCCTTGTCAGCGGCCTCCTTGGCGACCTTCTCGAGGACCGGCTTCGGGGTGCCGTCGACGAGGTCCTTGGCCTCCTTGAGACCCAGCGAGGTCAGCTCACGCACGACCTTGATGACCTGGATCTTCTTGTCACCGGCGCCGGTGAGGATGACGTCGAACTCGTCCTGCTCGGCCTCGGCCTCGGCAGCGGCGGCCGGGCCCGCGGGGCCGGCAACGGCGACGGCCGCGGCGGCGGTGACGTCGAACTTCTCCTCGAAGGCCTTCACGAACTCGGAGAGCTCGATGAGGGTCATCTCTTCGAACTGCGCGAGGAGGTCGTCCTGGGACAGCTTCGCCATGATGGCGTCCTTCCACTAATTCGGCTGGTGCCGGAGTGTTGTTGAGTGGCGGGCGTACTTTCGGGCCCGCTGTGACCGCCGCCCTGATGGGCGTCAGTCATGACGCGAGCCGAATTACTCGGCACCGCCCTGCTCGGCCTGCTTGGCACGAAGCGCTTCCGCGGTGCGGACGAACTTCGACGGGAGCGCCTGGAAGACCTGAGCAGCCTGAGTCTGCTTGCCCTTCATGGCACCCGCCAGCTTGGCGAGCAGAACCTCGCGGGACTCGAGGTCCGCAAGCTTCTTGATCTCGTCGGCGGACAGCGCCTTGCCATCAAGGACACCGCCCTTGATGACGAGAGCGGGGTTGTCCTTGGCGAAGTCACGCAGACCCTTCGCCGCCTCGACCGGGTCACCGGTAACGAAGGCAACGGCCGTCGAGCCCTTGAGGTGCTCGTCCAGCGCAGAGAACCCGGCCTCCTGGGCCGCGATCTTGGTCAGCGTGTTCTTCACCACTCGGTACTGAGCGTTCTCGCCGAGAGAACGGCGGAGCTGCTTGAGCTGCGCCACGCTGAGTCCGGTGTACGAGGTGACAACAGCGGCGTTGGAGTTGCGCAGGTCGCGCGTGATCTCCTCGACAGCTGTGACCTTCTCGGTCGTCGCCATGAGCCTCGGCCTCCTTCCGGGGTGATGATCCTCGACTGACCTTCCGATCAGTCGCGTTCGCCGGACCGCCTGAATCAGGCACTTGGAGAAGGGGGCTCTGCACAAACAGGTCTGTACAAAACGAAACGCCCCGGCGCAGGCGCACGGGGCGTGAACTCAACCGGACGAAGTCCGGGAGTGCATTCCACAGTCACCTGCGCGGGTCGTCCGCTTACGCGGATCCTTCGGCCGCCGCACTCCCTGACGGGGGCACAGCAACGACCAGCGGTCTTTGGCTTCCTCGGAAGAGTACGCGAACGGATGCTTGTCGAGCAAATCGGGCCAGGAGCATCTACGATGCGCCCGGGCCGCTGCCTTACTGGAGCGTGGAATCAGCCTTCGAGGCCGCCCTCTTCCAGGCCGAGACCCTTGAGCTCCTCGAGCATCTTCAGGACATCGAAGGTCTGGGACGCCGGCGGCACCTCGACCTCGGCCTTGGCCCCGTAGTCGGAGAACGTCTGGTGGATCTCGACGGTGCCCTCCGGGGACTCCATCCCGACGTCCATCTTGACCGGGTAGCCGTCCTTGTTGACCCAGACCTCGGTGTCGTAACCCTCGATACCGGACTTCTCCATGTTCTTCAGGAGCTCCTCGCGGTCCTTGCCTTCGAGGAAGTCGAGGGAGTCGTTGGACTCCAGCATCTCCGCGACCGTCAGCTTGCCCTTGTAGTGGTCGGCCTTCTGGCCGGCCACCGTCTCGGTGCCGAGGTGCTTGAGGTTCTCGGACTCCAGGAGCAGGGCCATCTGCCGGGCCGGGTCCTGGTTCATGTTCTCCATGCCGCCCGTCAGCGCCTTCTGCAGCTGCGGGTCGGCGCCCTCTTCGGCCATCTTGTCGGCCATGGCGCCGAAGTCCATCTTCATCCAGCGCTTGCCGTCCATCTCGGCGAGCGCGGCTTTGCCCATGTCCATGTACATCACGTTGTCGCGCATGACCACGCGCATCTGCTCGGGCGCCTCCGGGTCCCCCGCGGTGAGCGCCGAGCCCGACATCGTCATGTCCAGGACGGTCGGGTCCCAGCCCATGACACCGGACATCTTCATGTCGCCCCCGCCGTCCAGGCCGGCCGGCATCGACATGGTCATCTCGACCTTGGCGGACTTCGCCTCGGCCGTCTTCTCGTACGCGGCCGTCAGCGTCTTGATCGCCGTCGTACGCGACTGGAACTTCGGCGCCTTGTCGGCGGCGGCCTTGCCGTCCGTCCCCGAGCTCTGGCAGCCGGCCACGGCGACCAGAGCGGCGGTGGATACGGCGGCCAGGCCTATGCGCTGGTACGTCCTCATCGGTGCAACCCCCCAGTGGTGCTTGTGAGTAGACAGTCAACGTAGCCGAGGCCACCGACACGTAGAAACGCAAAAACCCGGCACCGACAGCTCCGCAGAGCTGCCGATGCCGGGCAATGACCAGCTGTGAGCTTCAAGCTCAGACCGCGGCCGGGTCCTCCTCGGTGAGGAGGTTGCGGGTGCGGTTCGGGTCGACCGGAATGCCGGGGCCCATCGTGGTGGCGATGGCGGCCTTCTTGATGTAGCGACCCTTGGCGGCGGACGGCTTCAGACGGAGGATCTCCTCCAGGGCCGCGCCGTAGTTCTCCACCAGCTTGGTCTCGTCGAAGGAGACCTTGCCGATGATGAAGTGCAGGTTCGAGTGCTTGTCGACGCGGAACTCGATCTTGCCGCCCTTGATCTCGTTGACCGCCTTGGCGACGTCGGGCGTCACGGTGCCGGTCTTCGGGTTGGGCATGAGACCACGCGGGCCGAGGACGCGGCCGAGACGGCCGACCTTGCCCATGAGGTCCGGGGTGGCGACGACCGCGTCGAACTCGTTGAGGCGGTTGCCCGCCGCGATCTCGGCGATCAGCTCGTCGGAGCCGACGATGTCGGCGCCCGCGGCTTCCGCGGCCGCAGCACGGTCACCGGTCGCGAAGACCAGGACCCGGGCGGTCTTGCCGGTGCCGTGCGGGAGGTTCACGGTGCCACGGACCATCTGGTCGGCCTTGCGCGGGTCGACACCCAGGCGGAAGGCGACCTCGACGGTGCCGTCGAACTTGGTCGCGGAGGTCTCCTTGGCGAGACGGACGGCCTCGAGCGGGGCGTAGAGCTTCTCCCGGTCGATCTTGGCGTCCGCAGCGCGGAGAGTCTTGCTGCGCTTCACATCTACTCCTGAGGTTCAGGGTTGGAGTTCGTGGTGCGGACCAGCGCTGGCCCTACCACTACTTCAAAGGTCTTACGGGGGTGAGGTCAGCCCTCGACCGTGACGCCCATGGAACGGGCGGTGCCCGCGATGATCTTGGACGCGGCGTCCAGGTCGTTCGCGTTCAGGTCGGCCATCTTGGTCTCGGCGATCTCGCGGACCTGCGCCAGGGTGATCTTGGCGACCTTGGTCTTGTGGGGCTCGCCAGAGCCCTTCTCGATACCGGCGGCCTTGAGGATCATCTTCGCGGCCGGCGGCGTCTTGGTGATGAAGGTGAAGGAACGGTCTTCGTAGACCGTGATCTCCACCGGGATCACCCAGCCACGCTGCGACTCGGTCGCGGCGTTGTAGGCCTTGCAGAACTCCATGATGTTGACGCCGTGCTGGCCCAGCGCGGGGCCGACCGGCGGAGCCGGGTTGGCGGCACCGGCCTGGATCTGGAGCTTGATAAGCCCCGTGACCTTCTTCTTCTTGGGAGGCATTGCTCTCTCCGGGTCCTAGTGAGAGTGAACTGCCCACATCCGATCATCCGGATGGAGGCATACCGCACAACGATAACGGGTATCCATGCGCAGCTAAAAACCGAGCAGGTCAGACCGGCTTTGGCAGCCCGATCTGACCTGGTCGGAAGCGTGGGTCGAGAAGAAGCTAGTTCTTCTGGATCTGGTCGAAGCTCAGCTCGACCGGGGTCTCGCGGCCGAAGATCTCGACAAGGCCCTTGACCTTCTTCGAGTCGGCGTTGATCTCGTTGATCGTCGCCTGCAGCGTCGCGAACGGGCCGTCGGTGACGGTGACCGAGTCGCCGACCTCGAAGTCCAGAACCTGGACCTCGACCTTGCGCTGCGGAGCGGGCTTGCCCTCGGCCTCGGCGGCCTCGCGGGCGGCCTTCTCCTCGGCCTCCGGGGCGAGCATCTTGACGATCTCGTCCAGGGTCAGCGGGTACGGGTCGTAGGCGTTGCCCACGAAGCCGGTGACGCCGGGGGTGTTGCGGACGACGCCCCAGGACTCGTTGGTCAGGTCCATACGGACGAGCACGTAACCAGGCAGCTTGTTCTGCTTGATCGTCTTGCGCTCGCCGTTCTTGATCTGGGCGACCTCTTCCTGCGGCACCTCGGCCTGGAAGATGAAGTCCTCGACGTTGAGCGAGACGGCGCGCTGCTCGAGGTTGGTCTTCACGCGGTTCTCGTAACCGGCGTAGGTGTGGATCACGTACCACTCGCCGGGCAGCGTGCGCAGTTCCTCGCGCAGGGCGGCGATCGGGTCGACCGGCTCGACGGGCTCCTCGTCGGCGACGTCCTCGGCGGCGGCCTCGTCGGCCTCCGTCTCGGCGACGGCTTCGGCTTCGTCCTCGACGTGCACGGCCGCTTCTTCGGCGGACTCGCCGGCAGCGGCGTCGGCAGCTTCGGCCTGGTCCGGGTCCACGGAGTCCGCCGCCTCGACGATGTCGAGCTGGTCCTCTACGGACTCGATCGACTCGCTGGCGTCGTTCAGGTTCGGGTCAGACACGGTGGCTGCTTCTTCCTGGCTACAAAATGGGGGTGGAACGCGCGAAAGGGACGCCGAAGGTAACGGCGTCCTTGTCGCTGTGGCTTCTAACCGAAGATGTACTTGACGGCTTCGGAGAAGCCATAGTCAATCACGGTCACCAAGCCGATCATGATGACAACGAAGACAATCACCACTGTGGTGTATGTCGTCAGCTGGTTGCGAGTCGGCCAGACAACCTTGCGGAGTTCGGCGACGATCTGGCGGTAGAAGATCGCGAGACGGCCCAGGGGGCCCTTCTTGCCTCGCTTGCCGCCCTTACGAGCCTTCTTCTTGGACTCGGTCGCCTCGTCCGGGGCATCAGGCGTGTCGATGGAGCCCACGGCGTCCGTCACTCGTATTCACCTGATTCCGGGTCGTGGCCGTGCCGCGCCCGGGAGAGCCGCACGGCGGTGCTTTGCAGTACGTACATGCGCACACATCCTGGCGATGGAGTGTGTAGCAGGGCCGGAGGGACTTGAACCCCCAACCGCCGGTTTTGGAGACCGGTGCTCTACCAATTGAGCTACGACCCTTTGGGTTCCCCCCAACGTACCGCATCCCAACAGTCGCACGGGGTGCGGTAGGTGGGAGCGGCCTGTGAGGGCCAACGAGGGATGAGTGTACGTGGTCCGGGCCGTGCCGTCGAACAGGTACCTGTCCGCTGCCCATCAGACACCTGTCCAGGGGCGATGTCCGCTCCTCGGAACTCATGTGCTCGGGGCTGTGCGGGTCTGGAACGATGGGGCGCATGAGCGCTGCAACCCCACCCACCGAACGCCGTATCTCCCGCAGGATCGGAGCGATCTCCGAGTCCGCGACCCTCGCCGTCGACGCCAAGGCCAAGGCCCTCAAGGCCGCCGGCCGGCCGGTGATCGGCTTCGGCGCCGGTGAGCCGGACTTCCCGACGCCCGACTACATCGTCGAGGCCGCCATCGAGGCCTGCAAGAACCCGAAGTACCACCGGTACACGCCGGCCGGCGGGCTGCCCGAGCTCAAGGCCGCGATCGCCGCGAAGACGCTGCGCGACTCGGGTTACGAGGTCGAGGCCGCCAACGTACTGGTCACCAACGGTGGCAAGCAGGCGATCTACGAGGCCTTCGCGACGATCCTGGATCCGGGCGACGAGGTCATCGTGCCGACCCCGTACTGGACGACGTATCCCGAGTCGATCCAGCTCGCGGGCGGTGTCCCGGTGTTCGTGACCGCGGACGAGACGACCGGCTACCGGGTCTCCGTGGAGCAGCTGGAAGCGGCCGTCACCGAGAACACCAAGGTGCTGCTCTTCGTCTCCCCCTCCAACCCGACGGGCGCCGTCTACACCCGCGCGCAGGTCGAGGAGATCGGCCGCTGGGCCGCCGCCAAGGGCCTGTGGGTCCTGACCGACGAGATCTACGAGCACCTGGTGTACGGCGACGCCGAGTTCGCGTCCCTGCCGGTGGTCGTGCCCGAGCTGCGCGACAAGTGCATCATCGTCAACGGTGTGGCCAAGACGTACGCCATGACCGGCTGGCGCGTGGGATGGGTCATCGGCCCGAAGGACGTGGTCAAGGCCGCGTCCAACCTGCAGTCGCACGCCACCTCCAACGTCTCCAACGTCGCGCAGGTGGCCGCCATCGCCGCCGTCTCCGGTGACCTGTCGGCCGTCGACGAGATGAAGACCGCCTTCGACCGGCGCCGCCAGACCATCGTGCGGATGCTCAACGAGATCGACGGCGTCCTGTGCCCCGAGCCCGAGGGCGCCTTCTACGCGTACCCCTCGGTGAAGGGTCTGCTCGGCAAGGAGATCCGCGGCAAGCGCCCGGAGACCTCCGTCGAGCTCGCCGCGCTCATCCTGGACGAGGTCGAGGTCGCGGTGGTGCCGGGCGAGGCCTTCGGTACGCCGGGTTACCTGCGGCTTTCGTACGCGCTCGGTGACGAGGACCTCGTCGAGGGCGTCTCGCGGATCCAGAAGCTGCTCGCCGAGGCGCGCTGATCCACTCATGGCCTACGGGCCCCCGGCTTCGGCCGGGGGCCCGTTTGTTCGTTCGGGCAAGTACTCGTTGGTGGAAAGCGGCTACCGGGACGCCTGGTGCGTACGGCAGGATCTTCAGATGGAGCGTGTACGTGACGTACGGCTGTTGCCGAAGGCCCATCTGCATCTGCATTTCACCGGGTCGATGCGGCCCACGACCCTGCTCGAACTCGCCGACAAATACGGGGTGCATCTGCCCGAGGCGCTCACCGGCGGAGAGCCGCCGAAGCTGCGGGCGACCGATGAGCGCGGGTGGTTCCGGTTCCAGCGCCTCTACGACATGGCGCGGTCCTGTCTGCGGGAGCCCGAGGACATTCAGCGCCTGGTCAGAGAGGCCGCCGAGGAGGACATCCGGGACGGGTCCGGGTGGCTGGAGATCCAGGTCGACCCGACCTCGTACGCTCCGCGGCTCGGCGGTCTGATCCCGGCGCTCGAGGTCATCCTCGACGCGGTGGACACGGCTTCACGGGAGACCGGGCTCGGTATGCGTGTCCTGGTCGCCGCGAACCGGATGAAGCACCCGCTGGACGCGCGCACGCTGGCCCGGCTCGCGGTGCGGTACGCGGACCGGGGCATCGTCGGGTTCGGTTTGTCGAACGATGAACGCCGGGGCATGGCAAGGGATTTCGACCGCGCCTTCGCGATCGCGCGCGAGGGCGGTCTGCTCGCGGCGCCGCACGGCGGTGAGCTCACCGGTCCCGCGTCGGTACGGGACTGTCTCGACGATCTGCACGCCTCGCGGATCGGGCACGGGGTGCGGGCCGCCGAGGATCCGCGGCTGCTTAAGCGCCTTGCCGACAGGAGTGTGACCTGTGAGGTCTGTCCGTCGTCCAATGTCGCGCTCGGGGTCTACGAGAAGCCCGAGGACGTACCGCTGAGGAAGCTGTTCGAGGCCGGGGTGCCGATGGCGCTGGGGGCGGACGACCCGCTGCTCTTCGGGTCCCGGCTCGCGGCGCAGTACGAGCTGGCGCGGGCGTACCACGGATTCACGGACGCCGAACTGGCGGAGCTGGCGCGGCAGTCGGTGCGTGCGTCGGCCGCGTCCGACGACGTACGGGACAAGCTGCTCGCCGGGATCGACGACTGGATCGTCGGCTGACGTGGGTTGCGGGCTGACTCCCGGGCCGACTCGCGCCGGCCGAGGGGGCCGCTAGCCGATCCCCGCCAGGAGCGTGCGGACGAGGTCACGCGCGAACTCGTCCGCCGCAGGGGGCGGGAACTGGCCTGCCGCGTCGTACGCGAAGGCGCGCTGGGCGCAGGCGCCGAGGAGCAGGGACGCGGCCGCGTAGGTGTCTGCTTCCGGGCGGATACGGCCTGCCACCTGCTCGGCACGGAGATAGGCGTCCAGGCCGACGATCGGCATGTGAGGGCCCGTGCCCATCTCGCGCATGGCCGCTTCATGGCGGGTCTTGAGCTGGGTCTCGGCGTACAGGGAAGCGGCGATCGGGAAGCTCTGCTCGTAGAACAGCGCGGCCTCGTGGGCGATACGGACGAGGTTCTCCTCGATGGAGCGCGCGCTGGGGTTTCCGGCCAACTGGTCCAGGAGCGGGGCGAGCCGGGGCAGCCGCTCCTGCAGGACGGTCACGAAGAGCTCCTCCTTGCTGGTGAAGTGCTTGTAGAGGGCGGCCTCGGAGCAGCCGGCCTCCTTCGCGATGACCTTGGTGGTGGCGCGGGCCAGGCCGACGCTGAGCATCAGGTGATGGGCGGCGTCGAGGATGCGGGCTCTGGCCGGTTTTTGCATGAGGGCTCCTGTGGGGCTTGACGGGTGAGTGAATGCTTACCCACTCTAGGGGTGAGTGAATACTCACCCACCCCGGGTGGTGAGTGAGTGTTCACCGACCGAAGTGAGTACTTACCCACCCGAGGAGGGGCCATGAAGCTCACTGTTTTCGGTGCGACCGGCGGGATCGGGCAGGAGATCGTCCGGCAGGCGCTGGCGGCGGGACACCAGGTCACGGCGGTCGTACGGGATCCTGCCCGGCTGTCCGTGCAAGGGGAGCGCCTTGAGGTCTTCCGGGCCGACCTGTCGGATGCCGAGGGCCTGCGGGCTGCTGTCGCCGGGCGCGACGCCGTGCTTTCGGGGCTCGGGGCACGCGGCATGAAGGACGCACGCGACGGGGTAGCGGCCCGGCTCACGCGGCCGGTGCTGCGGGCCATGGAGGCGGAGGGCGTGCGGCGGCTGCTCGTGGTCAGCGCCGCGCCGCTCGCCGGTGCAGCGGCGGAGCGCGAGCCGGCGGTGGACCGGGTGATGTTCCGGGTGATCAGCCGGGTGCTCAAGCCGGTGTACGACGATCTGCGGGTGATGGAGGACGAGTTGGCCTCCAGCGCGACCGACTGGACCTCGGTGCGGCCGCCGAAGCTGGTCGACAAGCCGGTGACCGGCACGTATCGCACGCGGACCGGCGGCAATCCGCGCAGTGCGCGCACGATCGGGCGGGCGGATGTGGCGCACGCGATGCTGGCGCTGATCGACGACCCGGGGACCGTCAAGCAGGCGGTCGGTGTCGCGTACTGAGGTGGTGGTCGGCAGCTGCTGAGGGGGCGGTCGGCAGCTGCCGCGTCAGGCTGTGCGACTGCCGGGTCAGGCCGGGCGGCTGCCGCGTCAGGCCGGGCTCCTGCCAGACATGTTCGTCAGGTGCCAGAACTCCTCCAGGAGGGTCGGCGGGGTCGGTCCGCCCAGCTCGACCTGCGTGAGCAGGATGCCGACCGCGCCCGTGGCCGGGTGGAGATGGGCCGAGGTGCCGGTGCCGCCGACCCAGCCGTAGCGGCCGGGGGCGTTCCACGGGTGGGCCGCCGCGAGGTCGACTCCGGCGCCGTAACCCCAGCCCTGGCCTTCGAGGAACAGGTCGCTGCCCACCCGCTGAGCTTCGGTGAGCTGGTCGGTGACCATGGCGCGGACCGAGTCCGGGGACAGCAGACGGTGGCCCGCGTCCGAGGTGCCTTCGGCGAGCATCATGCGCGCGAAGGCGTGCCAGTCGTCGACGGTCGAGACCAGCCCGCCCGCGCCGGAGAGGAAGGCGGGCTCGCTGCTCCACTGCCCGTCGGGGGCGTCCACCAGCTCCAGGCCACCGCCGTCGGGGTTGTTGCGGTAGTGCGAGGTGAAGCGGTCCAACTCCGTTGCGGGGACGGAGAATCCGGTGTCCTGCATGCCCAGCGGCTCAAAGATCCGCTCGGCGAGGAAGTCGCCGAGCGACCGCCCCGAGACCCGGGCGATCAGCACGCCCTGGAGCTCGGAACAGGTGTTGTAGAGCCAGGTGTCCCCCGGCTGGTGCAGCAGCGGGACCCGGGCGAGGGCCGCCATCCACTCGTCGGTGGCGGCGACTTCCTGCGGCCTCGGCGGCCCCTGCTTGAGCTCGGTGAAGAGCGGGGCGAGGGCGGGCTTGGAGAAGTCGGACGTGAAGCCGTATCCGGCCGTGAAGTCGAGCAGATGGCGGACCGTGATGGGGCGGACGGCCGGGACGGTGTCGTCCACGGGCGCGTCCGGGGTACGGACGACCCGCGGCTTCTCCAGCTCGGGGAGCCAGGGTGCGACCGGATCGTCCAGACCGATGCGGCCGTCCTCGATGAGCATGAGGACGGCCGCGGCGACGATGGGCTTGGTGATGGAGGCGATACGGAAGATCGTGTCGCGGGCCATGGGGGTGCTGGAGCCGACACCTGCCGTACCGGCCGCCTGCACCTCCACGCGGCCACCGTGAGCGATCAGGGCCACGGCTCCGGGGACGGCACCTTCGTCCACGTATCGCTGGAGGAGGGTGTGCAGAGCGGTCATGGGTCTCCCTCTCGTCGGCTGTCGAAAGGGAGACCTCGGTGGGGCCTGAATCTCATCGGGCCCCACCGGACTCAGGCTGTGCCCCGGTCGGTGGGGTGGAGGGTGGCTTCGCGTAGTTCGCGGGTGAGGTGAGGCAGGGAGACGTGGTCCGCGACCGCGGGGGTCGCCACAATGCCCAGACTTCCCTTGTCGATCCAGATGCAGAGGGAAAGGGGCCTTTGGTCGAGGCGGTAGCGCATGCATTCCATGCGGCCACCGAGCGACCCCGGGTCCGCCTTCCAGAAGTCCTCCGGTTCGCCCAAGGCAGAGAAACCACTGCGCATGGCGGTGATCAGCTCGGCCGGGTCTTCGCTGTGCAGGTCGCCGGTCGCACCGAAGAGGAGGAAGGCCACGCCCTTCTCCTTGGACGAGTAGACACCGGAGAAGGAGCGGGCCCCGGGCGGCAGAGGCGTGCCGGCCACCCGCTCCTCCATGGCCGCGCTCACCTCATCCCCCGTGTGCAGCGGAAGGCCGAGAAACGACTCCGGCACCGACGCCTCATACCGCGGATACTCCGCCGCCCGCGCGGCGTACCACCCGACGGACCCGGTCACCGACCCGAAGGCCACAAGGACCGCGACCGCCCCGATCCACCGCTCACGCCGCGTGGCGGACGGAACGTCGGGGGCACCCGGTGCCGGCTCCCGGTAGTCGACGGGCAGCCGCGCTCGGGCCCGGACGCGGGCGCGGCGCAGCAGGTACTGCTGCTGCAGCGCGGGCAGCAGGACCAGAACGGCGGAGTACGCCAGCGGCGCGGGCAGGTGGAGCGCGGGCGCCCCGAGGGCGATGGCGGCCCCGAGCAGGGCCGCCAGCAGGGCGTATGTGTACGGCGTTCGCACCACGATGCGAGCGAGCAGGGCGCTGGGCCGGGCCAGGCCCACCAGCGTCTCCGCGCGCACCGCGAGGCGGCGGTCGTAGGGCCAGGCGGCTGCCGCCTGCTCCGCGTGCTCGGCGGCGGTCCGCACGTCCACGCCACCGGACAGGGCACTGCGTGCGTCGTAGCGCTGGACGGTGGCGGGCTCGGGCCACTTGGTACCGGTCTCCCCGGCCCGGTAGAGCTCGCGCGCCTGCGGCGAATCGGGCGCGAGTTCCTCGACCCGGGCCGCCGCGGCCCTGCCGCGTGACACCCGGCCCGGCTCGTCGAGGGCGTCGCCAGCCAGGCCGAACTCGGCGTAGGCGGCGAGCAGGTCCAGGTCGTCGGGGAAGGTGACCAAGCCCATCCGGAAGGCGCGCTCGGCCTGCTTGTCGTGATCGTCCTCGTCCTCGCCGGCATGAGCCCGGCCGAGGACCAGATACAGCCCCGGATACGGCCCGAACGCGTCGAGCCCGTCCTGCGCCTGCGTACGCGCCGCCTTGAACTCCCCCGCCCGCAGCAGCGCTTGAGCGCGCCCGATGGCGAGCTGCGCGGACTGGCCGTCCACGGGCAGCACGAACTGCCCGTCCTTCTCCTGCATCTGTGAGTCCCCACCCCTGATGTGCTGTCGCCGATCAAGTCGGCGCAGTCACTATCAGGGGCACCCCGCAGCGAGGTCAAGCATGAATCCCCAGCTCAGAGGGATACGCCGACCATCACCGGCTCGTTGACCAAGGTGACCCCGAAGGCCTCGTGGACACCGGCGACGACCTCGCGGGCCAGCGCGAGGAGGTCCTCCGTGGTGGCCGCGCCCCGGTTCGTCAGGGCCAGGGTGTGCTTGGTGGAGATACGGGCCGGGCCCGTGCCGTACCCCTTGGTAAAGCCGGCCTTGTCGATCAGCCAGGCGGCCGAGGTCTTCGTCCGCCCCTCCCCCGCCGGGTACGCGGGCGGGGTGACGTCGGCGCCGAGGCGCTCGTGGGCGCGCTCCAGGAACGCCTCGTACTCACCCGCCGTCAGGATCGGGTTGGTGAAGAACGAACCCGCCGACCACGTGTCGTGGTCCTCCGGGTCGAGCACCATGCCCTTGCCGGCGCGCAGCTTGAGCACCGTCTCGCGGGCCTGCCCGAGCGGGACGCGGTCACCGGCCTCGACGCCGAGGGCGCGGGCGGTCTCCGGGTACTTGAGGGGGGCGCTCAGACCGCCGGCGTCCTCGAGTGCGAAGCGGACGCGCAGGACGACGTAGCGCTCCGGGTCGGACTTGAAGCGGCTGTGGCGGTACGAGAAGGCGCATTCGGCGTTCGAGAGGGTGACCGTCTCGCCGGCTTCGCGGTCGTACGCGATCACCTCGGTGATGGTGCTGGAGACCTCCTGGCCGTACGCCCCCACGTTCTGGATCGGGGTCGCGCCCGCCGATCCTGGGATGCCGGCCAGGCACTCGATGCCCGCGAGGCCCGCCTCGACGGTGCGGGCCACGGCGTCGGTCCACACTTCGCCGGCCGCCAGCTCCAGCTGCGTACCGTCGAGTTCGAAGCCCTGGGTGGCGATCCGCAGGGCCGTACCGGCGAAGCCCTTGTCGGCGACGATCAGGTTCGAACCGCCGCCGACGACGAGGAGCGGGGTGCCCGACGCGTCGGCGGCGCGCACGGCGTCGACCACCTCGGCGTCGGTGGTCGCGGTGATCAGGCGGGCGGCCGGGCCGCCGAGCCGGAAGGTGGTCAGTGGGGCGAGCGGGGCTTCGTGGAGTTCCTGCACGCGCTCAAGGGTACGGTCCGGGGCCGACAGCTCCCGGACCGTACCCTCGTGCCTTCCGGCTCGGCGCCTCACGCACCAATCAGTTCGCGGCTCTCCTCATGGGCCTCACCGTCGAGCACGGCGGTCTTGCTCCGGCGCGGGATCGCCAGCGCGGCGAGGGCCGCCACGGCCACCGCCGCAGCGCCCGCCCACAGCGCGGGCTGCAGTCCGTCGACGAAGGTCTGCGCGGCCCCGTAACCGCCCTGCGCCGAGAAGACGGCCGCGAGGGTCGCGATGCCGAGGGCGCCGCCGACCTCGCGCAGCGCGTTGTTGGCGCCGGAGGCGATGCCCTGTTCGGAGGGGCGGACGCTGGACATGACCAGGTTCGCTGCGGGAGCGAAGAACAGCGCCATACCGATACCGCTGATGATCAGGGCAGGGAGCTGCGCCGCGTACGAGACATCGGGGCTGAGGATCATCGCGAACCAGGCGAGGCCGATCGCCTGAAGGGCCAGGCCCGCGGCCACCACCGGACGGCCGCCGATGCGGTCGGAGAGATAGCCCGCGATCGGCGCGACGATCATCGGCATCCCGGTCCAGGGCAGCATCCGCAGGCCGGCCTCGGTGGGCGAGTAGTGGAGTACGTCCTGCAGGAACTGGCTGAGCAGGAAGATCGAGCCGAACATCCCGAGGAACATCAGCAGGCTCGCCGCATTGATGCCGGCGAAGGCGCGGTTGCGGAACAGCCGCATGGGAAGCATCGGGTTCTCGGCGCGGATGCCGTGGCGTACGAAGGCGGCGAGCAGCAGTCCGCCGCCGATCAGGCCGGCGAGGACCTGGACGCTGGTCCAGCCGTCGATGTTGCCGCGGATCAGGCCGTAGACGATGCCGAACAGACCGCCGCTGGCGAGCACGGTGCCGGTGATGTCGAGCGGGGCGCCGTTGCCGTACGACTCCTTGAGGCGCAGCCGGGCGAGCGGCAGGAGGGCGAGGCCGAGCGGCACGTTCAGCCAGAAGATCCACTGCCAGGAGATGTGCTCGGTCAGACTGCCGCCGATGAGCGGACCGCTGGCGACCGCGAGGCCGTTGACCGCGCCCCAAATGCCGTACGCCATCCCGCGCTTGGCGGCCGGAACGGCGGCTGTGAGCAGGGTCAGCGTGAGCGGCATCATGATCGCGGCGCCGACGCCCTGGACGGCGCGGGCGGCGATCAGGGAGTCGATGCCGGGGGCGAGCGCGGCCGCCGCGGAGGCGCCGGTGAAGATTGCGAGACCGACGAGGAAGAGCTTGCGCCGGCCGAAGCGGTCACCCAGTGCGGCGCCGAACATCAGCAGGACGGCGAAGGTCAGGGTGTACGCGCTGACCGTCCACTCCAGGTCGTGCATCTCCCCGCCGAAGTCCGCGCGGATCGCGGGCAGGGCGGTCGTCACGACCAGGTTGTCCAGGGCCGCCATGAATCCCGCGACGCTGGTGATGACGAGGGCCCAGACGACTCCCCCGCGCCCTGTGGTGGTCTCGGTATCGGTCTCTGCTCGCTGTGACATTGCTTTCCCCTCCGGCCAGTTGATTAGTTATTGATGACTAACTTCTGCGGGCACAAAAGTGCGCACCCTTCTGATGCCGCGCCATGCCGTCGTGCCGTTGTGCCGTGCCGCTTCACGCTTGCCGTACGGCGCCGCCTACTTCGGCTGCACCTCTTCGTAGAACCCGGTCCACACCCGGTGCTCGGGCTGGAACCCCATCGACACCAGGACGTTGACGAGCATCCCGTACGCGAGGAACTGCGTCGTCTCGCCGACCTCCGCACCCATCGCCAGGTTGCAGACGTCGTACATCTCCATCCACTCGGCCCGCAGAGCCTCGCCGAACTCGCTGTCGCCCGCAGCCTCCGCGGACGCGACGGCCACGTACATCTGCATCTGCATGAGCAGCTTCTCGGGGTCGTCGGCGATGAGCGCCTGGTACGCCTCCCCCATGGCCTTCGTCGCCTCCTGACCCTGGAGCCCTTCGGACGCACGCCGGAAAACTTCGGTGACGTCCTGGCAGCAGCGCCGGGAGGCTTCGAGGAAGATCGCCTGCTTCCCGGCGAAGAGCCGGAAGAGATACGGCTGCGAGACGCCGACCCGCTTGGCGATCGTCTCGGTCGAGGTGCCGTGGTAGCCGCCCCGGGAGAACTCGGTGACCGCCGCCCGGATGACGCTCTCGCGCCGCTCGTCCGCACTCATTCTGACCATGCGGCTAAGTTAGTGGCCAATCACTATCTACGTCAAGAGGTACGAGAAAGGGCGCCCCCGGCGTGGGGCGCCCTCTACGTTCTCTCAGCCCAGACCGCCCTCGCGACCGTCTCAGACCAGCTGGACGACAGCCCGCGACATCCCGAGCACCTTCTGCCCGGCGCTCATCGCGAGCAGATCCACCCGCACCCGGTTGTCGTCGAGCTTGGCCGCGACCTTGGCACTGACCTCGATCTCGGCGCCCTTGCCGTCGTTCGGCACGACGACCGGCTTGGTGAAGCGCACGCCGTACTCGACGACCGCGGCCGGGTCCCCGGTCCAGTCGGTGACGACGCGGATCGCCTCGGCCATGGTGAACATGCCGTGCGCGATCACGTCCGGAAGCCCGACCTCGACCGCGAACTTCTCGTTCCAGTGGATCGGGTTGAAGTCACCGGAGGCGCCCGCGTACTGCACGAGCGTGGCGCGTGTCACGGGGAAGGTCTGGGCCGGCAGTTCGGTGCCGACCTCGACATCTGCGTACGAAATCTTCGCGCTCATCGTCACTCTCCGTCCGCAGCGCGCGCGACGAGCTTGGTCCACGCGGTCACGACATGCTCGCCGGCCTCGTCGTGGACCTCGCCGCGGATGTCCAGGATGTCGTTGCCCGCCATGGACTTGATCGCCTCGATGGTCGAGGTGACGGTGAGGCGGTCGCCCGCGCGCACGGGGCGCGTGTAGGCGAACTTCTGGTCGCCGTGCACGACGCGGCTGTAGTCCAGGCCGAGCTGCGGGTCCTCGATGACCTGGCCCGCCGCCTTGAACGTGATGGCGAACACGAAGGTCGGCGGCGCGATCACATCGCTGTGGCCGTACGCCTTGGCGGCCTCGGTATCGCGGTAGACGGGGTTGGCGTCGCCCACCGCCTCGGCGAACTCGCGGATCTTCTCCCGGCCGACCTCATAGGGGTCGGTGGGCGGGTAGGTCCGCCCGACGAAGGACTGGTCGAGCGCCATGGGCTCGGCACCTCCTGCAACAGATGGGGACGTACTGCTGGGTACTGCAGGTGAAAACGACGCGAGGCCGCCCCCAAATGAATGGGGACGGCCTCGTGTACGAGCCTTGTTATCGCGTCTCGCGGTGCGCGGTGTGCGCGTTGCAACGCGGGCAGTGCTTCTTCATCTCAAGACGGTCCGGGTTGTTACGCCGGTTCTTCTTGGTGATGTAGTTCCGCTCCTTGCACTCCACGCAGGCCAGCGTGATCTTCGGGCGGACATCGGTGGCAGCCACGTGAGTGCTCCTTGATGAACGGATGGTATTAACGCATAGAAGAGTAGCCGACCGGAGGACCGACCCCACAATCGGCTACTGTCAGTAGCGGTGACCGGACTTGAACCGGTGACACAGCGATTATGAGCCGCTTGCTCTACCGACTGAGCTACACCGCTGTGATGCAGGCCACGAGATGTGGTTGCACCAGAGCCCCAATGCGGAATCGAACCGCAGACCTTCTCCTTACCATGGAGACGCTCTACCGACTGAGCTATTGGGGCGAGCGATGAAGACATTACACGGTTGGTTGCCGATCGCCCAAATCCTTATGTCCTGCCTGGGCTGAGGCCCTCCCCGAGTGCCTCACGCGCCCCCTGCACCACACCGGTACGACTATTTCGCTCCTCCTCGAAGCGGGCCGTACGGCGCCCTAGGCTCGGAACACGCTGCGTGATCTTGATCGTCACGCTCTCCTGTTCCCCGCACTGTTCCCCCGCCCTCTCTTCCCCCGCCTCTGGAGCGCGATGCCCGACAGCCAGCCGCAGCCGCCGCACCGCGACGGCGCAGCCGAGGAGACCGCCTCGCTTCTGCTGTGCGGGGCGCGGCTCACCGACGGTCGCACGGTGGACGTACGCCTCGGGCGCGGGCGGATCGAAGCGGTCGGTACGGCGGGGTCGCTGGCCGCGCACTCCTCGCGCGTGGATCTGAGCGGCTATCTGCTGCTTCCGGCGCCGGCCGAGCCACACGCGCACAGCGACACCGCACTCGCCGCGGACGGTGACGGGCCGGTCTCGTACGACGTGACGGATGTTCAGCGGCGCACCACCGAGGCCGCGTTGCTGCAGCTCGGGCACGGTGCGACGGCGCTGCGCTCGCATGTGCGGATCGGTGATGTGCAGGGGCTCGGGCCGATGGAGGCGGTGCTTCAGGCGCGGCGTTCGCTGCGCGGGCTCGCCGAGTTGTCGGCGGTGGCGGTGCCGCGGCTGCTGACCGGGGTCGCCGGTGCGGACGGTCTGGCGATGCTGCGCGACGCCGTGAAGATGGGCGCCTCCGTGGTGGGCGGCTGCCCGGACCTCGACCCCGACCCCACCGGTTACGTGGAGGCGGTCCTCGAAGTGGCCGCCGAGCACGGCTGTCCCGTCGATCTGCACACCGACGGTCTCGACCCGGCCCGGCTCTCGCGCCTGGCGGCGATGGCGGGCGGGCTGCGGCCCGGCGTGACCATCGGCCCGCTCGGCGGGCTCGGGCGGGTGCCGCGCGAGGTGGCCGTGCGGTCCGCGGAGGCGCTGGCGGCGGCGGGCGTGCGGGTCAGCTGCCTGCCGCAGGGCGACTGCGGCGGACTCGGACGGCGCGGAAATACGACGGCTCCGGTACGGCTGCTGCGCACCGCGGGCGTACGGGTGGCGGCGGGCAGCGGGGCGCTCAGGGATCCCGCGAACCCGGTCGGCCGCGGGGACCCGCTGGAGGCCGCGTATCTGCTGGCCTCGCAGCACGGGCTCGACCCGGCCCTGGCCTACGACGCGGTCTGCGGTGAGGCACGGGCGGCGATGGCGCTGCCCGAGGTACGGGTCGAGGCGGGCTTTCCGGCCGAGCTCCTCGCGGTCCGCGGCGAGGGCCTCGCGGGCGCGCTGTCCCTCGCGTACAGCAGGATCGTGGTGCACCGCGGGCGGGTGGTGGCGCGCACCAGTGCCGTACGGGAGTACTGCGATTCGGCGGCGGCCGTCGCGCTGGATCTGCCGCGGCAGGGGCGGGCCAAGGGCAAGGAGCCTTCCTGACGTCCCTTGCGGGAGTGGGGAGTTGAGGGCCGGCCGCGATGCGCGGCGGGCTTCCTCTGCGCCTGGCGGGCGTCCGTACGCGAGGGCTTGAGGCGTATCGGGCGGGCGGCGGCGACCGTATGCGGAGCGTTGCGTACGGGCGGAGGCGACCGTAGGCGGAGCGTTGCGTACGGGCGGCATGGCGGGGAACATTCCGGGGCTCTCGCGGTGAACATTGAGCGGGCGCGCACGGCGCCCTTCTCGCCGAGGCGGCGGGTCAGGGCTGCTCGGCGTACGGTCGGAGCATGCGCATTGTCATCGCCGGGGGACACGGTCAGATCGCGCTGCGGCTCTCCAGGCTGCTGGACGCGCGCGGTGGATACGAGGTCGCGGGGCTCATCCGCAATCCCGCGCAGGGCGACGATCTGCGGGCGGCCGGCGCCGAGCCGGTGCTGTGCGATCTGGAGTCGGCCTCCGTCGAGGAGGTCGCGGCACACTTGCAGGGCGCCGGCGCGGCGGTCTTCGCCGCGGGCGCGGGCCCGGGCTCGGGTGCGGGGCGCAAGGACACGGTGGACCGGGCCGCGGCGGTGCTGTTCGCCGAGGCGGCCGAGCGGGCCGGGGTGCGCAGGCACATCGTGGTGTCGTCGATGGGTGCGGATCCCGCGCACCAGGGCGACGAGATCTTCGACGCGTATCTGCGGGCCAAGGGCGAGGCCGATGCGTACGTGCGCGGCTGCGAGGGTCTGGACTGGACGATCCTGAAGCCCGGGCGCCTGACCGACGGACCCGGTACGGGTCTGGTGCGGCTCGAGGCGTCGACCGGGCGCGGCGACATCGCGCGGGAGGATGTGGCGGCGGTGCTCGCGGAGCTGGTCGACTCCTCGGCGACGGCCGGGCTGACGCTGGAGCTGATCGACGGGACGACGCCGGTGGCCGTGGCGGTGAAGGACGTGGCGGGCAACTAGGGCCTGGGCCTGCCCCCTTTCCGTACGGAGCCTGGTGGGCGGCTTTGGGTCGTTCGGCCGCGTGGCTCACTGTCTTCGTGAGTGGCCCGCACCGGCGGTGAATTGACGGAGCGCCAGGAGACCGCCGATGCCGGGCAGGACGGCGGTGGCCTTGGTGGTCGCGCCGGCTCCTTCGATACGCCAGGTCGCGGCGATGACGACGAGGTAGGCGCAGCCGTGGGCCGGACCCATGAGGGAGGAGACCGGCTTCAGGTGGACGGTGGCGAGGTTGGCCAACAGGAGGATCAGGGAGACCAGTTCCGCGTTCGCGGCGAGGCGCAGGGGGCGGAGGTTCACGGTCAGGCACCCGTCGTGGAGCCGGGGCGGATGATCATCAGGACCGTGACGGTGGCCCAGAGCAGGTTGAAGATTCCGGTGAGCATCGACAGGCGGGCGGCCGCCCTCGTACCCGTACTCCCCGGCGCGGCGAGCGCCTGCTCCTGAGCCGGCAGAAGCAGCAGGGCAAGCACCGCGGCGGCGCCTGCGGTCAGCACGATCGAGGCGATCAGCCAGGCGTCGCCCAGGACCCCGAGGCTGCTCGCGGTGGCGAAGCCGAAGACCGGCACGGCGAGGCCGACGGCGGCGTACACGCGGCAGATGCGGTGGAGTGTGCGCAAGGTGGTGCGGCTGTCCTGGTCGTCCGGTGCGCTCTGCGCGCGGCGCAGGGCCGGCGGGAACATGCTGGCGGCGACGGTGACCGGGCCCACGGCCACGATGGCGGCCAGGACGTGAAGGGCGAGGAAGAACTTGGTCATGGTCGGCGGCCCGCATCGGTCTGCGGGGTGCGGCGCACGCCGGTGACCTTGGAGGCCGGGAGGCGGCCGGCGCGGGAGGTGCCGGTCAGGGTGTCGCCGTCGAGCGTGACGGCGAACTCCAGGTTCAGGCGCAGGGGCTTGGTGATGGCCTGCTTCCAGGTGAGCCGGTCGCCGTCCAGGACCAGCCCGGTGAGCGGGACCTCCTCGCCGGTACCGCGGGCTGTTCCGGTGAGGGCGCCGTCTCCGCGTACGAACTCGGCCTCGGCTTTGATCCGGCCGACGGGGGTGGCGATGGTGAGGTCCCAAGTGCCCTCGGGGTGGGGGTGGTTGGGGCTGCTGGGACTGTTGGGGTGGTTGGTGGCTTCGGGGTGGCTGCGGTTGGCGGGGTCTTCGGCCGGCATGCGTGGTTCCTTCGGTGAGGCGGGGGCAGTGCTGGGGTGCGGTCAGAAGGCGGCCGGTTCCGGGCCGGTGTTGCGCCAGACGGTGCCGCGCCGCTCGTACGCGAAGAGCGCCTCGACGGCATGGGCGATACGGGGGCCCAGCTCGCGCTCGAGGAGGTAGAGGGCCAGGTCGAGCCCCGAGGTGACGCCGGCGCCGGTGACCAGGTCGCCGTCGTCGACGATGCGAGCGTCGACCGCGTGGGTGCCGGTGGCGTCCAGGAGGTCGAGGCCCAGGTGGTGGGTGGTGGCGTGGCGTCCCTCGATGAGGCCGGCCATGGCGAGCAGGGCGGAGCCTCCGCAGACGGTGGTGACGGTGATCTCGGGGTTCTCCATCGCCGCCTTCAGGAGGGCGGGGAGGTCGGTGGTGAGGGTGCGTCCGAGGAGTACGGGGATGGGTTCGGGCTCCATAGGGCCGAGGGCGTCGATGGAATCGAGGTCGGCGTCGGCGTCCAGTTGAGGGCCTGCGTCGAGTTGAGGGTCTGCGTCGAGTGCGCCGATCCGGCCCGAGGCGCCGGGGAGCAGGATCAGCCCAGAACGCGTCGGATCCAGGGCGGCCGTGGTTCTGAGCGCCAGCCCGCCGGTCCCGCTGACGACCTCGCGCGGGCCTTCGGCGGAGACCAGCTCGACGGTCAGCTGTCCGCGGGCGGCGACCCCGCCCGCGGACAGGACCTCGAAGGGAGCGATGGCGTCGAGCGGATCGAAACCGTCGAACAGGACGATCTGGGCGTGCAGGGGCATGACTGTCCGGGGCATGAGCGTCCTGGGTCCTCACGGGTGCGGGCGGGTGCGGGCGGGTGCGATGCGCGGGAGTCGGGGGTTGCCGATCCGGGCACGCACCGAAGCTAATCCGCGCTCCCCTTCGCCTCCCAGTGGCGTTTGTGACAGGTCTCAACGGAATAGTGCCAACACGATTCCAGGGGAGTCCTCATGTGGCCGCACTCCTCTGAACTGCAGAGAAGGAAGCGCGTAGCTCTCCGCACCGGCTTGCGAGGATGCGGCGGGACGGTAGATTCCCGCCATGCACACCATCGCCGTGCTCGCGCTCGACCAGGTGATCCCGTTCGACCTCTCCACGCCGCTCGAGGTCTTCACCCGCACCCGCCTCCCGGACGGCCGGCCCGGCTACCAGGTCCGTGTCTGCGCCGCGACGCCGGAGACCGACGCCGGGGCCTTCGTGCTGCGCGCTCCCTGGGGGCTCGACACGCTCCAGGAGGCGGACACGATCATCGTGCCGGGCACGTCCACGGCCGGCGCCCCGATCCCCGCGGACGTACGGGAGGCGCTGTGCGGTGCGGCCGCGGCAGGGACCCGTATCGCATCGATCTGTTCCGGCACCTTCGTCCTTGCCGCCGCCGGGCTGCTCGACGGGCTGCGCGCCACCACCCACTGGCTCGCCGCCGGCGCCCTGGCCGCCGCGTACCCGGAGATCGATGTCGACCCGGACGTCCTCTACGTGGACAACGGGCAGATCCTCACCTCGGCCGGCGCCGCCGCCGGCCTCGACCTGTGTCTGCACCTGATCCGCCGCGACTACGGATCGGCGGTCGCCGCCGACGCGGCCCGGCTCTCGGTCATGCCGCTCGAACGGGAGGGCGGACAGGCGCAGTTCATCGTCCGGGACCACGCCCCGGCCCCGCAGGGCTCCACGCTCGAACCCCTGCTGCTGTGGCTCCAGGACAATCTGTCCCGCGAACTCACCCTCGCCGATATCGCCGCACAGGCCGGCGTCAGCACCCGCACCCTGATCCGCCGGTTCACGGAACAGACCGGCTCGACCCCGCTCCAGTGGCTGCACCGCGCCCGCATCCGCCAGGCGCAGCACCTCCTGGAAACCACCGCCCACCCCGTCGAACGCATCGCCACCCGGGTCGGCTTCGGCTCCCCCACGGCTTTCCGTGACCGCTTCAAGCGGACGACCGGGGTGAGTCCGCATGCCTATCGGCGGGCTTTCAGCTGACTTCGTACGTCCTCCGTACGGTGTTACGGGGTCACGCGCTTTTACGGGGTCAGGCGCTTTTACGGGGTCACACGCACCACGTACTTGCCCCGTACCCCGCCCGACTCCAGCGCTCTGTGGGCCGCCGCCGTCTCCTCCAAGGCGAAGACCTTGTCCACCGCCGGACGCAGTTTGCCCTCGGCCACGTGGCGGGCGAGGTCGTCGAAGTCCTCGCGCAGGGGGTTGCCGCTGAAGAAGCGCACCCGGCCGCGTCCGTGGACCGCGGTGGCCGCGATGGAGCCGAGCGACGCGACGGGCCGTGACAGATCGAAGGCGATGGTGACCATGCGTCCGCCGGGCGCGAGGAGGCGGCGGAAGGTCCGCAGGTCGCTCCCCACGGTGTCCAGAACCACGTCGAAGCGGCCCAGCTCCGCCGGTTGCACGGCCCGGTGGTCCACGGCCTTGTGGGCGCCCAACTCCCGTACGAAATCGAGGTTGGCGGCGCGGGCGAGGGCCGTGACCTCCGCGCCGTACGCCCGTCCCAGCTGTACGGCGGCGCTGCCGACGCCGCCGGCGGCTCCCCGTACGAGCAGACGCTCCCCGGGCCGCAGCCCGGCCTTGTCCCGCAGGGCGGTGACGGCCGTGGTGGCCACGGGCAGCGCGGCGGCGTCCACCGGATCGAGGCCCTCGGGTACCCGGCCCAGGCGCTTGACCGGCACGGACACGTACTCGGCGGCGCTTCCGAAGCCGGAGGAGCGCCCCAGGACACCCCAGACACGGTCCCCGACCGCCGGTTCCGTCATGCCCTCGCCGAGCGCCGGTTCCGTCACACCTTCGCCGGCCCCTGGCTCCGTCACACCTTCGCCGAGCGCGGCGAGCTCGCCGGTGAAGTCCAGGCCGACCCGCTGGGGGAACTTCCGTCCGGTCAGGAGGCGGATGCGGCCGGAACGGGCCGCCAGTTCACCGCCGTTGACGCTGAACGCGTGCACCCGTACGAGCACCTCGCCGGGAGCCGGTTCGGGGCGTGGCACCCGGCCCACATGGAGCACCTCCGGGCCGCCGTAGCGGTCGTAGAGCACTGCCTTCATCGTGCGGTCGTTCATCGTTCTCACCTTTGGTCGCGGGGCCGTCGGGAGGGGCCCGTCATCGACCGTAGGCTCGTAAGTGGACGACATCGTCCGTTTGAGCCGGAGGTGAGAGACAGTGGTGGCGGAATCGTCTCGGATGAGGGGTGCGGAGGCAGGCGGGCTGCGCGCGGACGCGCGGCGCAATCGGGAGCGCATCCTGGTCGCCGCCCGCGCGGTCTTCGCCGAGCACGGCATCGAAGCGCCCATGGCGACCGTGGCCCGCAGGGCCGGGGTCGGGGTGGCGACGCTGTACCGGCGGTTCGAGACCCGGGACGCCCTGGTGCGGGCCGCCTTCGCGCAGCAGATGGAGACCTGCGCGCGGGCGCTGACCGAGGCACTCGCCGACGCCGATCCCTGGCGGGGGTTCCGGCGGCTCGTCGAGACGGCCTGTGCGCTGCAGCGGGAGGAGCGGGGGTTCCCGGCCGCGTTCGTCGCCGCCTTCCCGGACGGCACGTCGGAGCACGCACCGACACGGGACCGGGCCGAGCGCGACCTCAGGACCCTGATCCGCAAGGCCCAGGACGCGGGCGCGCTGCGGACCGACTTCCACCCGTCCGACCTCGCCGTCGCCCTGCTGGCCCACTGCGGCCTGGTGACCGCGCTGCCGGGCGATGAAGCCGCGTCCCGGCGCCTGGTCGCGTATCTGCTCGAGTCGTTTCGCGCCGGACCGTCCAACGGGCCGCTGCCGGACCCGAGTTCGCTGTCCCTGCACCACTTTCCTGTCGCGGCCGACAATGTCCGGGGCGGCACCTCCGGGCGGCCTAGTCCGCCGCGGGGAGCTCGCCGGGCGTGACGCCGGGTGCCTAACGCCGGGCGCCTGACGACGGGCGCCTGACGCCGGGTGCCTGCCGACTGTGTAGCTCCGCGGTCGCGGCATGGCCGGCCGCCCCGCATCAGGCGGCGAGACGCAGCTCGGAGGTCGGCGTCCACCGCTGCACATACCGTCCGAGTACGCCGACCATCGCGACCTCGCAGCCCAGGAGCCCCCGCTCCACCAGGCCGATGAGTTCACGCCCGCCCGGTCCGGCCACGTAGGCCATGAGCACCGCACCGGCCAGCGCGGCCAAGGACAGGGCACGCAGCCGCAGAACCGCTCCCGTAGCACCCGGCAGAGCACGCGTCCGCCGGTCCAGCAGCAGCCCGGCGAGGGGCAGCGCGACGAACGCCGCGATGGAGGCGTACCGGTGGACGTAAGCAGGCGCGCCGAGGTCGGAGGTCAGCGGATCGGTGGGCACCACGGCCGCGACCAGCAGCCCCACCCCCCAGACGGTCAGCAGAACGGACGGCAGCCCGCGTACGGGCAGTCGGCGCGCCCTGGCCACCAGCAACAGCACCAGCGAGACGGCGCCGAGCAGCCCCATCGTCATCTCGATCGGACCTCCGCGGTCCAGCGCGGCGAAGTCGCTGACGGTCAACTGCAACGGGCTGAGCCCCGGATCGTTGACCGACGGCGCCCACAGGGCGGCGGTCACGGCGAGGACGACGGTGATCCACACGGTGGGAGCGAGCAGGTGGCGGTGACGACGGAACCTCGACGCGATCATGTCCTCAGCGTGCCGCCGCACAGGCCCACGGGACATCGGGGCATACCCCGACTGTCTCCCTACCGCGACCCTTAAGTACCGCCGTAAGTCGTAAGCCGTAAGCCGTAAGGGCGGTCAGTCGCGGGCGCGACGCCAGTTCGGCGGGATCAGCACATGCCGTCCCGTGAACGATGCCTCGCACGACGGGTCGCCTTCACGGTCAACCACCGTGGTCCTGCTGCCCGCTTCCCACTGCAGGCCGGCGTCACAGACATGGCAGTAACCGGCGAACCGCCGGTACGGCGGGGGCACTTCATGCGGCTTCGGCTTCCCCATGGAGCCAGCGTAGAAGCACGCCTGGTCAGGCGCCGGGTTCCTCCTGGAGGGCGCGGACCTCGATCCTGCCGCGCAGCGCTCGCGAGGCCTGCTTGGTCGCGGTTGGCGTCATCCCCCTCGGCCAGACCGAAAGCGCAACGCAGCGCCGTCGCCTGGGGATGGGGCAGCGCGTCCAGCCGATCCAGGTGGGGAAACAGGAGTTGGTGCAGACCGCCGTACGCCGGCTCGTAGTCGGACTCGATCCCCGCCACGGCCGTTGGGCGTTGGGCGTTGGGCGTTGGGCGTTGGGCTCGGGTGAGGCCGCGGCGGTCTTCGGGTCGGTCGGGGCGGGTCGGGTCGGTCGGGCCGGGTCGGTCGGGCCGGGCCGGGTCGACGAACGGCGAGCTTCGGCGCCTGTCCTGTCAGAGCTTGCCGGCGAGCAGTACGGTCCGGTGGCCACCGAGACGGCGTGAGAAGTCCGCGACGAACTCGGGGCGCAGGGTGGGCCAGTTCCAGAACGTGAAGCCGAGATGGCCGAACGCGAAGTACTCGTCGGCCCAGAGCCACGTGTGCACGGGAGCTGCCCGGCCGCAGGACGGGCACGCGACGGGCTCATCGTCACCGTCGGCCCAGGAGCCCACCGCGTCCGCGAACAGGGCCCACGCTTCCTCGATGGGCGACCAGCGCTCGTCGACGAGGGGCATCTGCACCGCGCAGTGCGGGCAGGTGACGGCCGAGGGTTCGCCCTGCCCGGCATCGAAGACCGTACGCCCCACGGTGACGTGCAGACCGTTGCTCCACACACCGGCCAGCCCGGGATCCGGTTCCTCGACGGCTTCGCCGTAACCCGCCCCTGGCGCGTGCCCGGCGTCGGCGCCGAGGACGCAGTCGGTACGTTCCGCGGAGACGAAGCCGTCCGCGATCAGCCAGTCGAGAATGTTCGCCGCGAGCCCCTCCGCCTCCCCTGGCGTGGCCTCGGTGTCGACGATCGTCTGAAACCAGTCGCCCATGACTTCCCCTCCAGTGCTCGCGCGTCCAGCGTGTCCGGTCGGCTTGCCGGATGAGGCCATGAAGAAACCCCCTCCGCCCTGCGTTTCCGCAGTTCGGAGGGGGTTTCACCTTCATGTGGCGGCGCCAGGATTCGAACCTGGGAAGGCTGAGCCGGCAGATTTACAGTCTGCTCCCTTTGGCCGCTCGGGCACACCGCCGGGGATGCCGCCTCGGAGGTCTCGCTTGCGCGGTGCTCCGTGGCAACGACGTAAACGATACCTGATGACCGGGGGTGCTCCGCCACCCGATTGATCTGCGTCCGGGCCCGGGCCGGGTGGCTAGGCTTTGCGTATATCCGTAGCCGTATCCGTAGCCCGTATCCGCAGCCCGATTCCGTAACCCGTACGCATCCACGCAAGGAGCCACAGGACATGGCCGACTCCAGTTTCGACATCGTCTCGAAGGTCGAGCGGCAGGAGGTCGACAACGCCCTCAACCAGGCCGCCAAGGAGATCTCGCAGCGCTACGACTTCAAGAACGTCGGTGCGTCCATCGACTGGTCCGGCGAGAAGATCCTGATGCAGGCGAACTCCGAGGACCGCGTCGCCGCCATCCTCGACGTCTTCCAGTCCAAGCTGGTCAAGCGCGGTATCTCGCTGAAGGCGCTGGACGCCGGTGAGCCGCAGCTGTCCGGCAAGGAGTACAAGATCTTCGCCTCCATCCAGGAGGGCATCACGCAGGACAACGCCAAGAAGGTCGCGAAGATCATTCGCGACGAGGGTCCCAAGGGCGTCAAGGCTCAGGTACAGGGCGAGGAGCTGCGGGTCAGCTCCAAGAGCCGTGATGACCTGCAGGCCGTGCAGACGCTGCTCAAGCAGCAGGACTTCGACTTCGCGCTGCAGTTCGTCAACTACCGGTGAGCCACCGCTGACGGCGCACTGCTGACGGCGCACCGCTGACGACGCACCGCTGACGACGCACTGACGACTGGGGCGGTACGAGACTCTCGTACCGCCCCAGTCGTCATGTCAGCGGCGCGACCGTGAGTGGCCGAACAAGATGCGGTACGCGATCAGCAGGGCCAGGGAGCCCGCGATCGCCGAGATCCATGTGGCCGTGTCGTAGAAGTCCGTGGCGATCGGGCGGTCCAGGAAGCGGGACGAGGCCCAGCCGCCGAGGAACGCGCCGGCGATGCCGATGAAGGTCGTGCCGATCAGGCCGCCCGGGTCGCGGCCGGGGAGCAGGATCTTGGCGATGACGCCGGCGAAGAGCCCGAGGACGAGCCACGCGATGATGCCCATGGGGTGAGCTGCCTTTCCGCGGTGGAGCGCCGCGGAAGAGAACAGTCCGAGGCACCCGCGCAATGTCCGGGTTGCGGTCCTGTGAAGAGGGACGGGCGGGGCCGGTGACCTGGTTGCGGGCGTCAGTAGGGTGCGGCGTATGACACACGGGCAGGCCGGCGGACAGGCGGGCGGAAAGCCGCACGCGCAGCCGCAGGAGTCGGCGAGCGCCCCGGCTCAGACGCTGCGTCGGACGCTCGGGTTGTTCGACGCCGTCACCATCGGGCTCGGGGCCATGATCGGGGCGGGGATCTTCGCGTCGCTCGGGCCGGCCGCGGATGCTGCCGGGTCCGGGCTGTTCTACGGCCTCGCGATCGCCGGTTTCGTCGCGTACTGCAATGCCATGGCGTCGGCGAGGCTCGCGGCGCTCTATCCCGTCGCAGGCGGGACGTATGTCTACGGGCGGGAGCGGCTCGGGGAGTTCTGGGGCTATCTCGCCGGGTGGGCGTTCGTCGTCGGCAAGACCGCCTCGTGTGCGGCGATGGCGCTGACCGTGGGGACCTATGTGTGGCCCGGGCAGGCGCATGCGGTGGCCGTCGGGGCGGTGGCGATGCTGACGGCCCTGAACTGTCTGGGAGTTCAGAAGGCCGCCTGGATGAATCGCGTGATCGTCGCTCTGGTGCTCAGTGTCCTCGCGGCCGTGGTCGTGGTCTGCGTGGGGAGTTCACAGAGCGGTACGGAGGGGGCTCCGGCGGGCGTGACCGGTGTTCTGCAGAGTGCTGGCCTGCTGTTCTTCGCCTTCGCCGGGTACGCGCGGATCGCCACGCTCGGCGAGGAGGTACGGGATCCGGCGCGGACCATCCCGCGCGCGATCCCGCTCGCGCTCGGCATCACGCTCGTCGTGTACGCCGCCGTGGCCCTGGCCGTCGTCTCCGTGCTCGGCACGGGCGGGCTGGCCACGGCGAGCGCCCCACTGGCCGACGCGGTGCGGGCCGCGGGCGCGTCCGGCCTCGCCCCCGTCGTACGGGCCGGGGCGGCCGTCGCCGCGCTGGGGGCGCTGCTCGCGCTGATCCTCGGGGTGTCGCGCACGACGCTCGCCATGGCGCGGGACCGGCATCTACCCGGCGTACTCGCCGCTGTGCACCCGCGATTCCAAGTGCCGCAGCGGGCCGAGATCGCGGTGGGTGTGGTGGTCGCGGTGCTCGCCGCGACGGCCGATCTGCGGGCCGCCATCGGGTTCTCGTCGTTCGGGGTGCTGCTCTATTACGCGATCGCCAATGCCTCGGCGTGGACGCTGAGTTCGCGGCTTCGTGCCCGGGCGCTGCCCGCGCTGGGGCTCGTGGGGTGCCTGGTGCTCGCGGCCACGCTTCCGGCGTCGTCGGTGCTGTGGGGCGCCGTGGTGATCGCGGTGGGCGCGGGGGTGTTCTTCGTACGGCGGACGCTCATCCCCGTACGGAAATGATCAACACCCCCGACAGTGGCCACCCTTCCCACAGTGGCCGACACCCCACGCGCTCCCGCTCTACCAGCGACCCGTGGCCGCGAACGCCTCGTCCGTGCGCACGATGTCGCGGCCGAGCGGCATCAGCGAGATCGGGATCAGCTTGAAGTTGGCGAGGCCCAGCGGGATGCCGATGATCGTGATGCACTGCAGGACGCCCGTGACGATATGGGCGAGGGCGAGCCACCAGCCGGCCAGGACCAGCCACAGGACGTTGCCCACGCAGGACGGTGCGCCGGCGTCGCGCTTCTCCACGGTCGTGTAGCCGAACGGCCAGAGCGCATAGACGCCGATACGGAACGCGGCTATGCCGAACGGGATACCGATGATGGTGATGCAGAGGATCACGCCCGCGAGCAGATAGCCCAGGAAGAGCCAGAAACCGCTCAGGACGAGCCAGATGATGTTCAGGATGGTCTTCACTTCGGGCGACCTGCCTCGCTATCGGCGTCATACGGCATACGCGACGTCGTACGGCGTTGTACGGCGTCCCTTACGTGATCTGAGACGCGAACGGGCCGCTGCCGGATCCCGGTTCCGACCCTGACTCGACCCTGATCGTGGACGAGGACTCGCCCCTGACCGCGGACGAGCACTCGACCCTGACCGCGGCCGAGCTCACCGCTGGCGGCCGGCCATCTGTTCCAGGCGGGCGATGCGCTCGGCCATCGGCGGGTGCGTCGAGAACATCTTGGACATGCCCTGCCCCGGACGGAAGGGGTTGGCGATCATCATGTGGCTGGCTGCCTCGATCTTGGGCTCGGGCGGCAGCGGCAGCTGCTTGGTGCCGGCATCGAGCTTGCGCAGGGCGTCGGCGAGCGCGAGCGGATCGCCGGTGAGCTGAGCGCCGGAGGCGTCCGCCTCGTACTCGCGCGAGCGGCTGATCGCCAGGCGGATCACGGAGGCGGCGATGGGGCCGAGCAGCATGATCAGGAGCATCCCGAAGATGCCCGGGCCTTCGCGGTTGCTGGAGCCGCCGGAGGGGATCAGCCAGGCGAAGTTGACCAGGAACATGATCACGGAGGCCAGGGCGCCGGCCACCGAGGAGATCAGGATGTCGCGGTTGTAGACGTGGCTGAGCTCATGGCCGATGACGCCGCGCAGCTCGCGCTCGTCGAGGATCCGCAGGATGCCCTCGGTGCAGCAGACCGCGGCGTTACGGGGATTGCGGCCGGTCGCGAAGGCGTTCGGAGCCTCCGTCGGTGAGATGTACAGCCGCGGCATGGGCTGGCGGGCCTGGGTGGAGAGCTCGCGGACCATCCGGTAGAGCTGGGGCGCCTCGAACTCGCTGACCGGGCGGGCGCGCATCGCCTTGAGGGCCAGCTTGTCGCTGTTCCAGTACGCATAGGCGTTGGTGCCCAGGGCCACGAAGAGCGCGACGATCAGTCCCGTACGCCCGAAGAAGCTGCCGATGACGAGGATGAGTGCGGACAGGCCCCCGAGCAAAGCGGCGGTCTTGAGACCGTTGTTACGGCGGTGCACGACTGCGCCCTCCTGGTGGTGCGGCAGGGGAACCCTTTGCTGACTGGCTTCCACTTTCCAGTGGACCCTCCCTGCCTGGTCAACGCCAGGCGGGAAGGCTGAGTTCCCCGGCCGCGGGCCGGGAGGGCTGGACCGATCGGGTGAGGGGCCCGGTGGGGGCGACGAAGAATTGCCTGCTCAGGGGACGAAGACTCCCCTGCTCAGAAGAGGACGGACTCCGAGAAGCGCAGCACCATCTGGGGCGCGCCGGACAGGACGATGCCCACGAGCGCGGTGACGGCGATGGCGGCCGTGAGCGGCAGCGGGAGCGACGCGGTGCGGGCGGGAACATCGCCCTCGCGTACGGGAGCCTCGCCCTCGGGTGTACGGAACAGCAGCGCCGTCCAGCGCAGGTAGTAGTAGAGCGCGATCACGACGTTGAGGGCCATGACGACCGCGAGCCAGCCGAGCCCCGCGTCGACCGCCGCCTGGAAGACCGTGACCTTGGCGAACAGGCCGATGATGCCCGGCGGCAGTCCGGCCAGGCAGAGCAGGAAGAAGCCGAGGGCGAGCGCGGCCAGGGGATGGCGGGCGTACAGGCCGCGGTAGTCGGTGAGGCGGTTCTCGGGTGTGCTGCGGGCGACCAGGGCGGCCACGGCGAAGGCGCCGAGGTTCACGGCGGCGTACATCAGGGCGTACGCGACGGTGGCGCCGATGGCGTCGGCCGGATCGTCCACATAGCCGGCGGCCGCGATCGGGACGAGCAGATAGCCGGCCTGGCCGACCGAGGACCAGGCGAGCAGGCGTACGGCGCTGAAGGCGCGGCCCGCCTGCTGGCGCAGGGCCGCGACGTTGCCCGCCGTCATGGTGAGGGCGGCGAGCACCGCGAGCGCGGGGGCCCAGACATCCGCGTACGAGGGGAAGGCGACGACCGTGACCAGGATGAGGCCGGTGAAGCCGACGGCCTTGCCGACCACCGAGAGGTACGCGGCGACCGGCAGCGGGGCGCCGATGTAGGTGTCGGGGACCCAGAAGTGGAAGGGGACGGCGGCCGTCTTGAAGGCGAAGCCGACCAGGGTGAGGGCCACACCGGTGCGGGCGAGGGTCTGCAAGTCGCCGTCGACCTCCGTGAGCTTCACGGCGATCTCGGTCAGGTGCAGGGTGCCGGTCGCCGCGTACACGAAGCTGCCGCCGAGGAGCGTGACGGCGGTGGCGGTGACCGAGGACAGGAAGAACTTCAGGGCCGCTTCGGAGGAGCGGCGGTCCCCGCGGCGCAGGCCGACCAGCGCGAACGCCGGGAGCGAGGCGACCTCGAGGGCCACGACGAGCGTGGCGAGGTCGCGGGATGCGGGGAGCAGGGCGGCGCCGGCGGCGGAGGACAGGAGCAGGAACCAGTACTCGCCCGCGGGGAGTTCCTTGTCCTTCAGGGGGCTTACGGAGAGCAGCGCGGTCAGCAGCGCGCCGCCCAGGACCAGGAGCTGGATGACGACGGTGAAGCGGTCGGCGGTGTACGAGCACACGCCGGCGTCGCCGGTCAGGCAGAAGGTCTCGCGGTCGCCGTCGAGGAGCAGGAGCAGCGAGGCGAGGGCGGCGGCCAGGCCGGCCAGGGAGATCCAGCCGAGCAGGGGCTTCCGGTTCTCGGGCACGAACAGGTCGGCCACGAGGACGGCCAGGCCGACGACCGCGGCGATGGTGGGCGGGGCGATGGCCGTCCAGTCGACGGACTGGACGAGGCTCACGCCGGCTGCGCCTTCGGCGACGTTCATGCCTTGCCTCCTGCGAGGAGCTTCTGCACGGCCGGGTCGGTGAGGCCGAGCAGCAGCGCGGGCCAGAGTCCGGCGAGGACGGTGAGGGCGACGAGCGGGGTCCAGGCAGCGAACTCGTAACCCTGGATATCGGCGAGTGCCTGGGGCTTCTCCTGCGGATCGCCCATGCAGATCCGGCGTACGACGAGGAGCATGTACGCGGCCGTCAGGAGCGTGCCGAACGCGGCGATCGCCATGAAGGTGAGGAAGGCCGGGCGGCTGAGGTCCTCGGCGGGCCTGAACGCGCCGAACAGGGCGAGCATTTCGCCCCAGAAGCCCGCGAGTCCGGGGAGCCCGAGCGAGGCGACGGCGCCGAAGGCGAGCAGGGCGCCGAAGCGGGGGGCCTTGCCGTAGAGGGCCTGGCCGGTCTGGCCCGCGAGGGCGTCGAGGTCGGTGCTGCCGGTGCGGTCCTTCAGCGCGCCGACCAGGAAGAACAGCAGGCCGGTGATGAGGCCGTGGGCGATGTTGGCGAAGAGCGCGCCGTTGACGCCGGTCGGGGTCATGGTCGCGATGCCGAGGAGCACGAAGCCCATATGGCCGACGGAGGAGTACGCGATGAGGCGCTTGAGATCGCCCTTCGCGCCCTTGCGGGCCAGGGCCAGGCAGGCGAGCGATCCGTAGATGATGCCGACGACCGCGAAGGCGGCCAGGTAGGGCGCGAACTCCCGCATGCCGTCAGGAGTGATGGGGAGCAGGATCCGCACGAACCCGTACGTGCCCATCTTGAGCAGGACGCCCGCGAGGAGCACCGAGCCGACGGTCGGTGCGGCGGTGTGGGCGTCGGGAAGCCAGCTGTGCAGAGGCCACATCGGGGTCTTCACGGCGAGGCCGATGCCGATCGCCAATACGGCGATGAGCTGCACGGACGTGGTGAGTTCGCGGCCGTTGTCAGTGGCGAGTGCGAGCATGTCGAAGGTGCCGGACTTCAGCCCGATCAGCAGGAGTCCGAGCAGCATCACGACGGAGCCGAGCAGTGTGTAGAGGATGAACTTCCAGGCAGCTTGCGTGCGTTGGGCGCCGCCCCAGCGTGCGATGAGGAAGTACATCGGGATGAGCACCATCTCGAACGCGAGGAAGAACAGGAGCAGATCGAGGACGGCGAAGGTGGCGAGGGTGCCCGACTCCAGGACCAGGATGAGGGCGATGAATGCCTTGGGGGACGGGCCTGTTGCCCGCGGCGCCAGCCGCTGATGTTGCTGCTTGAAGTAGCTGTAGAGCGCGCAGAGGAAGGTCAGGAGCGCGGTCAGTACGAGGAGGGGGAGCGAGATGCCGTCGACACCGAGGTGGATCCGCACGTCCAGTGCCGGGATCCAGCTGATGTCGGTCGTGGCCTGCATCGTGGCCGGGTGGTCGTGGTCGAAGCCGAGGGCGAGGACCACGGCCGCGATGAGGATGACACCGGTGACGGTCACGCCGTGGCGCAGTACGGCCTGGTCCGGGGACTTCCCCTTCAGCCCGGGCGGGGCGGGCAGCAGTGCCGCGGCGGCGCCCAGGAGCGGTCCTGCCACGATCAATGCCAGAAGGAACTGCATCACGGACTCGCTGATATCGATCACGGCTCAGGCTCCCGCTGCGACGAGGACGGCGGCGACGGCGAGGACGACCGAGCCGGCGAGCAGGGCGCTCAAGTAGGTCTGCACGTTGCCGGTCTGGGCTCTTCTGACCAGGGTGCCGAGGAGGTTGGCCGTGTTGCCCGCGCCGCGTACGTAGGTGTCGACGACCTCGCGGTCGAGGAAGCGGACGAGGCGGGCGGCGGCCTGGGTGGGGCGGACGAACAGGGCGGTGTAGAGGGCGTCCAGGTGGAAGCCGTTGGCCGCGGCGTGGTGGAGCGGGCCGAGCAGGAGACGGCCGGGGTCGGCCGAGTCGGGTGCTTCCGCGATCGAGCCGTAGACGGGGGTGTGCGCGGTGATGGCTTCCGCCTCGGTGGCGGCGGGGCCTTCCTCGGGGTGCGCGGCGACGGCGCCGAGCGGCTCGCGTCCGTCGACGGCCAGCGGTGCGCGGGCGGCCATCGCCGAGCTGTGGCGCCAGGCTCCGTAGGTGACGATCACGCCGACCAGGGCGAGGCCCGTGGCCAGGACCGAGGTGGTGAGCGTCGGGGTCAGGTCGTGGCCGTCGAACCAGTCGGGGAGCACACCGAAGCTCAGGCCCGCCGTGAGGGAGGGGATGGCGAGGACCCACAGGACCGAGGTCATGGCGAGCGGCTGCCTGCCGTGGTCGGGAGCCGCGGGGCCGGAGCCGCGGAAGGCGAGGAGCCAGAGGCGGGTGGCGTACGCGGCCGTGAGCAGGGCCGTGACCAGGCCGGCGACGAGGACGATCCAGCCGGCGGTGGCGGGGGCGAGCTCGCTGTGTCCGGTGGCGGTGTGCTCGGCGGCGCCGAGGACGGCCTCCTTGGAGAAGAAGCCGCTGAAGGGCGGGATCGCGGCGAGCGCGAGCAGCGCCACGCTCATCGTCCAGAAGGCGTCGGGGACGCGGTCGCGCAGATTGCCCATACGGGACATCGCGGCAAGGGAGTTGGTGCCCGCGGCGTGGATGATCACGCCGGCGGCGAGGAAAAGGAGCGCCTTGAAGGCGCCGTGCGACAGGAGGTGGAAGACGCCGGCGCCGCGGTCACCGACGGCGAGCGCGCCGGTCATGTAGCCGAGCTGGCCGATCGTCGAGTACGCGAGGACGCGCTTGATGTCGTCCTGCGCGAGCGCGGCGAGCGCCGAACCGGCCATGGTCACGGCGGCCATGACCGCGAGCACGATCAGGGCTGCCGCGGAGGCGGCGAACACCGGGAGGAGCCGGGCCACGAAGTAGACACCGGCGGCGACCATCGTCGCGGCGTGGATCAGCGCGGAGACCGGCGTGGGGCCGGCCATCGCGTCGGGCAGCCATGTGTGCAGCGGGAACTGCGCCGACTTGCCGGCCACACCGGCGAGCAGGAGCAGGGCGATCAGGGTGGGGTGGTCGAGCCCGCCGGCGGCGACCTTGTCCAGGATCGTCGTGATCCGGAACGAGCCGGCGTCCGCGGCGAGCGCGAACAGACCGATCAGGAAGGGGACATCGCCGAGCTTGGTGACCAGGAAGGCCTTGAGGGACGCGGCGCGCGCCTCGGGGGTCTCCCAGTAGTGGCCGACCAGGAAGTACGAGCAGATGCCCATGATCTCCCAGCCGACCAGGAGCACCATCAGGTCGCCCGAGAAGACGACGAGCAGCATCGCGGAGGTGAAGAGCGAGACCAGGGCGGCGTACGAGGGGTAGCGCGGGTCGTCGCGCAGATACGCCGTCGAGTAGATCTGTACGCACGAGGCGACCACCCCCACGAGGACGGCGGTGAGGACCGCGAACCCGTCCAGGTGGAGGGCGAGTTCGATCGGGACCGAGCCGGTCGGGGTGAGTTCGGTGGCCGCGTCGATCGCGCGGTCGCCGCCCTGGCGCAGGGCCACGACGACGGCGAGGCCGAGCGCGGTCAGCGTGGGCAGGATCGCCAGCGGGCGGACGAACCCGGGGGCCTTGCGTCCCAGGAGCAGACCGGCGACGGCGCCGAGGAACGGAAGGAGGGGTACGAGAACGGCGAGGGTCGTGGTCGTCACGCGGCGGCCTCTGTGGTGTGTGCCGGTGCTGCGGCTTCTTCGGGTGCGTCGTGGTCGCCGTCGTCGGGGCCGTGGCCTTCGGCGGTGTCGCGGAGTCTGTCGACGTCCGAGGTGCCGCGGTTGCGGTACACCATCAGCACGATCGCGAGGCCGATGCCGATCTCGGCGGCGGCGATGGCGATCGTGAAGAGGGTGAGCGCCTGGCCCGCGTGCAGGGCGTCACGCAGCCAGACGTCGAACGCGACGAGGTTGAGGTTGACCGCGTTGAGCATCAGCTCGACGGACATCAGGACCAGGATCGCGTTGCGGCGGGCGAGCACCCCGTACAGGCCGACGCAGAAGAGGAGCACTGCGAGCACGGCGGGATAGGCGAGGTGCATCAGCGCTGCTCCTTGTCCGTGGCCGAAGTGGGCGTGCCAGCGGCTTCGGCGGTCTCGGCGTCGCCGTTCTTGCGGGAGAGGACGATCGCGCCGACCAGGGCGGCGAGGAGCAGGACGGACAGGGCCTCGAAGGGCAGCACCCAGTGCCGGAACAGGATCGTGCCGGTGACCTCGGTGGAGCCCTGGGCCGCACCGTCGAGGTCGATCCACTGCGTACGGAAGGCGTCGACGACGACCCAGACCAGGGCGCCCGCTGAGGCGATCGCGACCGCGAGGGCGACCCAGCGGTTGCCCGAATCGGCGTCCGGGGAGCGGCCGATGGGGGCCTTGGTGAGCATCAGACCGAACAGGAGGAGGACGACCACGGAGCCGACGTAGATCAGCACCTGTACCCAGGCGATGAACTCGGCGGTGAGCAGGAGGTACTCGACGGCGAGCCCGCCGAGCGCGACCACCAGCCACAGGGCGGCGTGCACCAGCTGCTTGGTGGTGACGGTGATGACCGCGGCGCCGAGCGTCGCCATGCCCACGAGCAGGAAGGCGATCTCGACACCGGTCGGTGAGAGGAAGCCCTGGGGGGCGGTGGCGGCGAGGGTCACTGGGGGTCCGAGGGTCACTGGGGGTCCTCCCCCGGCTGGGGCGCGGCGGCGGCCTGTTCGGCGGCGAGCTTCTCGGCGGCCTTGCGGGCGGCGGCGAGCTCCTTGGGCTCCTCCGCCGCCTCGTCCAGCGCCGGCGGCGCGGGCACGGTCCACATCCACTCGCGGAGCTTGTCGCGCTCGTGGGTGAGTTCGTGGATGTCCGTCTCCGCGTACTCGAACTCCGGTGACCAGAACAGCGCGTCGAAAGGACAGACCTCGATGCAGATACCGCAGTACATGCAGAGCGAGAAGTCGATGGCGAAGCGGTCGAGGACGTTGCGGCTGCGCTCGCGGCCGCCCTCGACTGCCGGTGGCACCGTCTCCTTGTGGGAGTCGATGTAGATGCACCAGTCGGGGCACTCGCGGGCGCAGAGCATGCAGACCGTGCAGTTCTCCTCGAACAGGCCGATCACTCCGCGCGTACGGGGCGGGAGTTCGGGCTGTACGTCGGGGTACTGCGCGGTGACGGTCTTCTTCGTCATCGTGCGGAGGGTCACGGCCAGGCCCTTGGCGAGGCCCGAACCCGGGATGGGAGCCACTAGTTGATCGCCACCTTCACGATGCCGGTGAGCGCGATCTGCGCGAGCGCGAGCGGGACGAGGACGGTCCAGGCGAGCTTTTGCAGCTGGTCCTCGCGAAGGCGCGGATAGCTCACGCGGAGCCAGATCACGAGGAAGGCGAGGATGCCGGTCTTCGCCAGGGTCCACAGCCAGCCGAGACCGTCGGCGCCCCACGGGCCGTGCCAGCCGCCGAGGAAGAGGACGGTGGTCAGGCCGCACAGGACGACGATGCCCGCGTACTCGGCGAGCAGGAAGAGGGCGAAGCGCAGACCGGTGTACTCGGTGTACGCGCCGAAGATGATCTCGGAGTCGGCGACCGGCATGTCGAAGGGCGGGCGCTGCAGTTCGGCGAGCCCGGCCACGAAGAAGACCAGGGCGCCGACGATCTGCCAGGGCAGCCACCACCACTCGAAGGCGTTCAGGATCCCGGGCAGCGAGACCGTGCCGGCCGCCATCGCGACGGAGGCGGCGGCGAGCAGCATCGGGAGTTCGTACGCGAGGAGCTGGGCGGCGGTGCGCAGGCCGCCGAGGAGGGAGTACTTGTTGGCGGAGGCCCAGCCGGCCATCAGCGAACCGAGGACGCCGACGCCCATGACGGCGAGCACGAAGAAGATGCCGGCGTCGACGACCTGACCGACCGCGCCCTCGCCCGGGCCGATGGGGATCGCGACCAGGACGAGGAGGTACGGCAGGAGGGCGACGGCGGGGGCGAGTTGGAAGACCCGTCGGTCGGCGTTGGCCGGGACGATGTCCTCCTTCTGCGCGAACTTGACCCCGTCGGCGACCAGCTGGGCCCAGCCGTGGAAGCCGCCCGCGTACATCGGGCCGAGGCGGCCCTGCATATGGGCCATCACCTTGTGCTCGGTCTGCCCGACGATCAGCGGGAAGGTCAGGAACACGACGAAGACGACGAGCAGTCGCAGGGCGACGTCGAGTACGTCGTTCATGCGCGGTCGCCTCCGGCGGGGGGTTCAGGGTCGGGGTCCGCGTCGCGGTCCGGGTCCGGGGCGGGCTCGGGTGTCGGGTCGGGTTCGGGCTTGGGAGCCGGGGCGGACTCGGGGGTCGGGTCCGAGGCAGGCTCCTCGCCGGCGAAAGCCGGGCGCGGGTTGTGCCAGGGAGCGTCGGACGGCGTCGCCGCCTGGCCGGCCGAGCC